>CAZVEL010000371.1:0-4668 GCA_964626305.1 uncultured Treponema sp.
GAATCCTGTCCTGATTATACCGTACACGACTGTATTCATTGCGGCCGCTGTCTTCAGGTTTGCCCGGTGTATCTTGATCCCATGGAATTGGTTGAGAAAATAAAAAACGAAACAGTCCGGAAAAGTCATATCAAATCAATTGAATCATGCCAGCATTGCGGATGTTGCACCATGGTATGTCCCTCGCGCATACCTCTGCACCATATTCTCAAAAAAGCCCAGGAACACGGATTCAAGGAGGCCGACAAATGAACACTATGAGCTGGAAAATTGCGCCATCACCATTTGTTGTTACCCGACCGACAGTGTCCCGCATGTCGTTCATTACGGCGTTAACGCTGATCCCGCATATTCTCGCGATGTCAATTCAAGGAGATTACCTTTCTCTGATTTCCATTACCATAGCGGTCGCTGGAACTGTCGCAGCAGAATTTTGTGTATCAAGAACCAGAGAGCATAAGACCTTCGGAGACGGAACCGTATTCCTTGCCGGACTCCTGACCGGATTTCTGCTCCCGTCCACCCTGGGACCATTCATGATTTTTTTCGTTTCATTTTCCGGATCATTTGTTTCTCGTGTTATTTTCGGGGGAACCGGTGCGTACTGGATGAATCCGGCCGCAGTGGCAGTATGTCTTGGCTATCTGAGCCAGGGAGAGCTTTTTCCTCCGTACCTGGTTACTCCGGAATCTGTTTCCGCCGCAGGGGATGCCTTCGGTGCATTAAAGATTGATCACTTTCCCCGGATACCCTCGGATACGGCAATTACCGAATTTCTCAATACAAGGCTGCTGTATCGCGCTGGTATTTCACTCCCGGAAGGCTATATAACGCTGTTCTGGAATTCTCCGTCTACAATTCCTGCGTTCAGATACAATCTGCTTACACTGATTGCCTCGATCGCGCTTCTTTCATTGAAAATTGTTGACTGGATAATTCCCGCAGTTTTTCTTTTTACCTATGGAGTATGCGTCTACCTGTTCCCGCCCGTACCCGGGTTGCTTTCAAATCCGTTTTCCGGAGATATCCTGTTTGCAGTACTGACCGGGGGAATACTCTTTGTGGCATTTTATCTTTTACCTGAATTTTCAACAGCACCCAGAACCCGAATCGGGAAACTGCTTTCCGGGTTATTCGCCGGGATAATCTGTTTTCTGCTTTGCGGACCCGGCGGTTCCCCTGCAGGTGCCGTCTTTACGGTAATTTCCATGAATCCTCTTGCAACCATCATTGAATATCTCGAAAAACGGATACTTGCATTACGGAGTGTGTACGCATGACTTTTGAGCAGCGAAAAAAACTGAAACTGGCATTGTCACTCGCCGGTTCTCTTATTGTGTTTCTCTTTTTTATCATTTTCATCAACACGCTTACACGGCATTATTCCGACGAAACGGTACGAATCGCCGCGAAGAATGTTCTGGAGCAGTGGTCAGGGCAGGATGTACACCTATCAGGAAAAATGCGTACTGATGGAGCCGGTCTTTCCTTCAGCCGCAGTTTTTCCGCAACTATTGGTAACCAGCCTGCAGCAGTCTACATCGTTACCATAACCGGCCGTTCCGGACCGTACAGTGCCGTTTTTTGTATTCCGGAGTCCGGACTGGTTGAGTTCAGCGGATTTCTGCTGCATCCGGGACGTGCGGGGCGCGCCCTTGAATTGGGCATTACTCCCCGAATGATTGAAAACTGGAAGCAAAGAATCTCCAGGCTTCCCGCACGCTCAGGAGAGTACTATGAAAAATAAGCAATCACTTTTTCTTTTTTCACTGTGCCCGCTCATACCGGCTACATCCAGATTTGCCTATGCTCTGATTTTTTCTGCGGCTATCCTTTTCTACTATGGATCCGGAGTATTGCTGAGGGAACTGGTAAAGCGTCTGAATATCGGACAATTCGCACAGGTGCTCGAACTTTCCGGGCTGGCAGGGTCCGCCGCCCTTTTTTATGGGATATTAGCCGGTGTCTATCCACTGCTCGCGCTATCGCTTGAATTATACATCTATCTATCAGCCTTTTCGTATCTCCTTCTTGTCAGTATCAATTCGAATAACAGAACCGCCGACAGTTTTTCACCGGTTATTCTTTTTATTCCGGTATTGATTCTTTTTTCAGCTGTCCGGGAATTACTTGGCCTGGGTACCCTATCCCTGCCAGTTATTACTGGATTGCTTGAATTCACCGTCATCCCGTCCGGCAATTCATGGATAGTTCGTGTTCTGGGAACCGGAGGCGGTGCGCTCATACTGACCGGAATCTTTTCCTTTATTCTCAAACTGCTGGTAGCTGAAAAAGGAACAAAATCATGAACATTCTTGAAACCATCGTATTTTATGCCCTGTCTTGTTCCGCGGTTTTTATGTACGGAATTGGAATGGAACGATCTTTTATCGATTCAGGAAAAGATGCAGCTTTTCTTCTCAGGATTCCCGCGATGCTGGTTCTCTCGCTCGGATCATTTGTCATTCTCTGGTTGCCGGTAACCGCCTTTCTTATACCGTTCAATCTTTCATATCTTGTACCGGTTGTTACCGTAACGGTTTGCGTATTCGCACAAACAGCGTTTTCCCTGACCGGTTATGGCGGAAAACCGGTCCCCGGAGAAGAACGCATCTTCTATTTCGGAATAGTTTTTTTGGCGCTTTTTGAAGGAATGAGTCTTTTAAACGGAATACTGGTGATCTTCTCCGGAACACTTTCTTATGTTTTGGTTACCATTCTCCTTTTTGCGATCAGGGAACGGATCAGTCCCTCACGCATTCCGTCGGCCTGGAAAGGCGCCCCCATTTCACTTGTTAGTCTGGGCCTTCTTTCCCTGGCATTTTATGCACCGGATATTTCCTGGTGGGTGCTTCCCTGAAAGAATAAATCCGCTTCGCCGGTAATACTCGTGTTTTCATCCTTTAAAAAATTCGATTTATGGGATATACTACCAGACATTACACATTACCCAAATCAGGATAATTAATCAGTGTCAGTCAAGTTATGCTTAGGAACAGTTTGTACCATCACACCGGGTTGTGATTCTTCAGTATATGAAGAACAGTACCAGGTATTGTACAAACCGCTTTTATCCAGCCTTTATACTCTCCAGGAGTTATCCTTCTCGATGTTTATGTCCGGTCCTTTTCTGGACTGGATGGAACATGCCCATCCCGAGTTTTTCATGATTGTAGAGGAAATGATGTCCAGAAAGCAACTTGAAATACTTGGTGGTGGATTCTTCACACCCTATTTTCCCATTCTCCCGCCTGCTGACCGGGTAGGGCAAACGGAACTGCTTACTACTGCCCTCAGGAAACAGTTTGGAAAACGCCCCCGTGGCGTCTGGCTTCCCGGCAGTGCCTGGGATCCTTCACTTATTTCATCCCTGTGTACCTGCGGGATTGAGTATCTTCTCATGGATAAGGTTATGCTGGAAACCAGCGGGTTCCCGGGCGTTAACGGTCTTTCACCGGTAACCCTGGAGGATAGCGGAAAAACCCTGATCGCACTACCGCTCGATAACCGCTACCGGTTTCTTGAGCGTATTTCCCCGAAAAACTTTCTGGATACCCTGCAGTATTCCGATACCGACAAGGGTGAAATAACCGTTACGGTGTTTTTTGACCAAACC
This sequence comes from uncultured Treponema sp., assembly GCA_964626305.1. Lineage (GTDB taxonomy): Bacteria > Spirochaetota > Spirochaetia > Treponematales > Treponemataceae > Teretinema. The sequence continues at coordinate 3,617 of CAZVEL010000371.1, forward strand.
TCAATTCCGGCGCTGTTTACCGCACCTGAGGGAAATACCTCCTGGATTGAGCGATTCTTAGTCTCCCTTTCCCGTTCGGGAGTCCAGATTGAACTGACGACTCCATCGCGTCTTCTGAAAACCAGATTGCCGAATCTACGGGCCTATATTTCCTCCGGGATGTCTCCCTATGATTATGATGATAGTCCTGCGCCGGACGACATCCGCATACTGGCAAGAACTTCGGTAAAACAGTACCTGATCAATTCCGAAAACATCATGCGCCTGTATTCAAAAATGATGTATGTGAATATCCTGGTAAATCAGCTCAGGGGAGACAAGGCAAGAAAAAAAACCGCGCGGGAAGAAATATGGAAAGCCCAATACGGCGAAACATTCCGTCTCCAGGAAGGAATTGATACTCCGGCGAGCAGGATACTTCGGACACTTGCCTATAAAAATCTGCTCATGGCGGAAAAAACGACCCGGATTCGCGGTGTTTTTTCACCATCCATTATTTGTACCGATTTCGATATGGACAGCATCCGTGAATATCTGTGTCAGCTTAATACGGCAAATATGTATGTACATCCCTGCGGCGGGAAGATATTCGAGTTTGATGTGTTTTCGGTATACCGCAATTTCTGTGATACCAGTATTCCATCATCAGGGCTTTTTATTGACCACTTTTTTTCTTCCGGTGCAGTACGGAAGCTTTCACGGGGTACACTACCATCCGAGCCTGATCTTTTCCGGTACTCACTGTATCAGGAACAATCGGTTGACCGGACCCGTTGTGAAATACTGCTCAAGACAAATGCCACATTCGGCTCTCTCCAGCAACCACTTTCATTGCGAAAACAGTACAGCTTCCGGAACGAAGGGATACAGGTTCAATATATTCTCAAGAACGACAGCCCGCTCAGACTGAACGGGATTTTTGTTACAGAACTGGATATTTCCCTCCTGAATGGACGAAAGAACAAACAGCCCGCCGTAACCGTTTTTGCCGAAGACACAAGAAAAGAGTCGGGAATTGAAGCGGCAGGACATGATGATGTATCCTGGATACA
>CAZVEL010000372.1:0-6125 GCA_964626305.1 uncultured Treponema sp.
ATGCTTCCGGTATCAGCTGGGCACGTCTTGAGCGTCTCGGTCTTGAGTACCGGTATACTGCTGAATACCTGCAGGGGAAAATTGCTTCGCGTGATGAATACATTCACCTGCTCTACACGGCAATTTGTCAGTTTGCGAAACGGCAGGAAACCTGGTTCAGGGGAATGGAGCGAAAAGGCGTTGCCATCAACTGGATAGAAAACGGCGACCTTGCGGCCGCCGTTTCATACGTCGAGAAATTTTTTGATTGTTAGTTTTTTCACTAGGCTGACACGATAGCGGAAGCACTTTCCATTTCGAGCAGATACCCGGTTCGGATGCAACTCTCAAAAAGGGATGCGGGCATGTACTCGTCGATGATTTTTTCGTATCCGTCCTGATCACGGTAAATACGGACCATGTATCCGTCAGCTGTTTCGTCGAGGATGGAAAGATAGTCTGCCGAACCGGAATAGGTTCTGATATAGTAACTTTTCATGGTACCTCCCGGTACCTCTATTTTCGGGTTTCAAGGAAATACCTTTAGCATTATAATACGTACCATGTTTACGGACGCACATGTTCACCTAAAAGATCTCGAGGATAAATCGGGCGGATCGTTTGTCATGCCTGAAAACATCCTTGTCTGCACATCGGCATGGAACGAGGTCGAATTCCGCGCACACGAGGCTTTTGCCGAAAACTATCCAGGGAGAGTCCTTCTTTCTTACGGTATTCATCCCCAGAATCCTGACAGGAACTTTATTCCCTTTTTGGAGAAACTGGTTTCGGAAAAAAGACTCGCGGCGGTCGGGGAGTGCGGGCTTGACTTCTTCACACCAGAATATCGAAAAAATCGGGAGGACCAGGAGTATGTATGGGCTGCCCAGCGGTCCATCGCGATTGCTGCCCGCCTGCCGATTGTGCTCCATGGACGCAAGTCCATGGAGGAGTTCTTTGCTGCCAGTGACGATCTTGCGAAGGTTCCTGCGGTGGTTTTTCATGGTTGGGGCGGTTCGGTCGTTGAAGCACGCGCGTTTCTTGACCGCGGAGTGAACGCGTATTTTTCAGCAGGCAAGGCGCTTCTTCGCGGGCACCGGAATCTTCGTGAAACCGTCCGCATGATTGATACAGACCGGCTCCTTTCGGAAACTGATGCTCCCTGGATGCCTCTCAAGGGAGAACTTTTTTCAAGGCTGCAGGATATTGTTCAGGTGGTACGTGAAATGGCACGTATTCGCAGTTTGGATGAAGAAGCGTTACTACAAACCCTCTACGATAATTTTCTGTGTGTTTTTACTGGTCCTGGCGGAGCGCGGTAAGCTGTTCAACGGCCGTATGATATTCTGTTTCCATGTCGCCGAAGATTGTTTCGTAATTCCGTTCTTCACTTTTCCTTGCCGCCTGTTCAAGTATTTCCGCCCGATGCGATAAACGTTCCGCTCCAAGCGTTAGTGCCGCGCCCTTTATTTTATGTGCGTAATATGCTGTCTTTTCCGGGTTCATTGCAGAAACAGCCTCACGAAGATTGTTCAAATCGCTCCCGCTGTCCTGTAAAAATGCGGTGATGAGTTCATTATAGATTTCATGATCACCGTCCAGACGGGACAGTGCTTCATCGACGTTTACTGTCAGCATGATTTTTCTCCCTGATTATTTGGTAAAAGTCCTCACCCTGTGCCGAGGTTACGAGAAAAGCCGGAAGATTTTTCACGGTTACCAGGCGAACCGCCTCCATTCCTAGATCTTCGTAGTCCAGTACTTTGCTTGCCGTTATGTACTGGTCGGCAATGAGCGCGGCGACGCCTCCGGGGAGTCCGAGGTACACGGCACCGTACTTCTTGCAGGATTCAGTCCATGTTGTACTCCGGTTTCCCTTTGCGACAGTAACGAGCGCTGCACCCCGGCTCATGAGCTCCCCGGCATATGAATCCATACGGCCGGCGGTGGTGGGACCGAGACTCCCCGAACAGGCGCGATGTGGTTTTTTTGCAGGGCCCGCGTACATGATTGCGTACCGGGATACATACCCGGGAAGGTCCTCTCCGCGGTCAAGTTGTTCTTTCCAGCGGGCATGTGCAGCGTCTCGGGCAAGGATGATATCCCCGTTCAGGAGGAGCGGTGCTCCCGGCTCAAGAGTACCAAGCGACGCCAGCACCGCGTGAATGCCGTCATTGAGCTGGATACTCAGCGAATTACCGGATTCCTGTTCATACCATCGGGCCGCTTCGGTATATTCCGGAACCGCCGCCGGGTTGGAAACCGTTTGCTCCAGAAGGATTCCGTCCGGGGTAATCAGGGCATGGAGATTTCTGTGGGCGGAACATGAAACACCGATGGATACCGGGAGACTTGCCCCGTGGCGGGGAAGGCGGAGAACAATCGCGCCGGTAGCGAGAGCTGTTCCGCCGAATTGGGCGCCGAGACCGGTTTGAGCGGCAATATTCATAACCAGGTTTTCAAGATCCCGGTCGCGCTCCGGCAGCGAACCGAGAACGTGGTAATCAAAGCCGGGAATGTTTTGATTGAAATAGCCAGCTGTAGCCAGTTTGAGGGCGAGGAGGTTTTGTTCGGGACTTAAGCCTCCGGCCACAACAGCAATGGTGTACGGCGGACAGGCTGCCGTACCGAGCGCAGGTATTTCACGGCGGAGAAAGGCGGCAAATGAGTCTGGATTAAGGAGTGCCCTTGTTTCCTGGAAAAAAGAAGTTTTGTTGGACGATCCGCCACCTTTTGCGCAGAACAGGAACCGGTAGGCAGGGGTTTCCGAAGTCTTTCCCGCGTCCTGTATGAGTATCTGGGCCGGCAGGTTGTTACCGCCATCGTGTTCCTTGAAGAACGAATCAGGAATAACGGTTGAATAGCGCAGGTTTTTCTCATTCCAGACCGTTTCCACCCCGCGTGTCAGAGCTTCCCTATCAGCACCGGAGGTCTGTACACGAGTGTCTTTCCATGCAAAAATCTGTGCCGTCCCGGTATCCTGGCACAGGGGAAGGGTTCCCTCCGCGGCTATACACGCATTTTTAAGCATGTATGAAGCTACAAGACGATCGTTACGGCTTGCCTGTTCGTTACGGACTATTGCTGCTATGGCATCCAGATGCTCACGTGTAAAGGTGAAACTGATGCGGGAAAAGGCTGCATGTGTGAGCCGGACGAGATCATTTTCCGATACTTCGAGGTCGGAATTGTCCGTGTCGTTTTGTCGGGGTTCCTTCTGAAGCGGGAGAGTGTCAAATTCCATAATGAAAAAAGTATAGCTTGAGTGAGGTTTTTTTGCTATACTTTTGATCTCACACGACTGGAGGTTCTATGACGACGCTCTTTCTTCTTTGCACCGGATTTTCACTGTTGTTTACGGCAGCCTGTTTCTCATTCAGCGGTGGAATTACTCTTGCCGCCTTCCTCCTGTCCGCGGTTTTTACCCTGGTTTTTATGTATTCGCTGGTGCGGTTTTGGCGGAATCCCGTGCACCGGACGCTATCAGTTTTCAGGAAACTGCTTGAATATCTCCCTTTTGTGCTTTTTGCCGCATTCATAATCCGCCGCGCGGGGAGTACGGAACCCGGATTTCTTCTTGATCTCGTTTCGGCCCTTTTATGGACAGCGCTTACCGTAACCGGTCTGATTCTCCAGTTTCGTCTTTCTGACAAACGCGTGAGCCGCTATTTTCCCGGCATCGAAGAAACCTCTCCCGGTAAAAAAAACATACTCGTTCATACCCTCGAATGGGGTGATGCGCTTGTACAGGCTGCCTGTCTCGTTCTGCTGATCAACCTGTTCTTTTTCCAGCTTTATGCCATTCCCTCCGAGTCGATGGTTCCCGAGTTCATGGTCAAGGACCGTGTGCTCGTCGTAAAAACCCCATCCGGTCCAAAATTTCCGTTGACCCGGGTCGGCATACCCCGGATGCGCGATTATGATCGCGGTGATATCGTGGTTTTCAATAATCCCCACTATAATGATACCCGGGAAGGACGAATACGTTCCTTTGCATCCCAGCTGGTGTACATGTTGACCTTCACCGCGGTAAACATTAACCGCGATGAATCAGGTGCGCTCAAGGCTGATCCGCTTGTAAAGCGGGTGGTAGGTATCCCGGGTGAAAAACTTATGATGGTGGACGGGGTTCTTTATCGTGATCGTCAGGATGGCGCCGGATTTGTTCCCGTTCCCGACGAAGCGGAGTGGGCTGCGTGGGATATTGCCTCCCTGCCGCGCTCCGATCTCTCTCTTGTACAGAATGTTCCGCTTTCCCGTCAGGCATATGATCTTCTGCTATCTGTTGAGTCAATTCGTGCGGAGCTTGATGTTCCGAAAGCGCATGACGAGCTGGTTGCTCTCGCAGACCGTTTTGAAACCCTGAAAGGGTCACGGGATACGGTTGGTTTTGATCCCTCGCTGGTGCCGGAAGAAAAACGGGAACTAGTTGCCCTGTTCCAGGCGAATGATCAGATATCCAGAATCCTGCTCACCACAAACGGAGGAGCAGCCTGGTTTCGTACCTTCCTCACCGGATGGGCTGATACCGGCACTCCGGATACCCTGTATGCCCAACGGTCACGGAACTGCAACATCCTCATGAAGCTTGCCTTTGGTAAACTTGTGGTACGCAATGCGGAGCTCATGACAGCAAACGCGACCGCGGAGGATTTTACCCGAGATCCGGTCCGCAGGACTCTTCTTTCCGAAGCGGATAACTATCGGTTTTTCATGGCGGTACATGACCAGCGGAACATGTCGGTTTTCCCCGAAGCCGGTGTTATTCCGCAGGATTCCTACATGCTCATGGGAGATAACCGGTTCAACTCGCTGGACATGCGTCATTCCTATTCCATCAGACTTGCCCCGGTTGATCCCGAAGACCCCTTGTCGTTCATGTATTATTCCAACCTGAGTCCACAGACCGTACCGGTGGACCGGATCCTGGGAACGGCCAGTTTCAGATTCTGGCCGATCACCAGGATTGGTGTTCCCCGCTGATTCTGTTAGCGGGGAGCGTAGGGGAGGGAATCTCCCGTTCCTGACGCAATGGTTTTGAAGATTACATTTCCCGAGTCCTCAACAATCGACCGGTCAAGGTGTTCGATATCAGTAATTCTCCAGCCATCTTTTTTCAAGGTCAGGATGCATCGGTCCCGGTAGTGGTATACGGTAAGAGGCTGTTCGGTGCGTCCGAACAGATCAGCACTGTCCACCTCCCGAATTTCCTCGGGCAGGAAAAGGTAAAAAGAAACCAGAAATTCTGCACGGTCATCAACAGCGCCGACTTTCTCCAGTTCCAGATGTGTTATTCCATACACGGTGTGTGTGGCGTCCAGTTTGTCACGAAAGAGCCGCCGGGGATCGGTAAAACCACCTGTGATTTCATCACGCCCCAAAATGCTGTTTGTCATGAACATGCCGGAAACAAGTTTGATGTAGGTATCTGAAGCACTGGTCGTTGCAAACGAAGTAATCGTATTTGTGTCAAGACTGGAAACTGCTTCATAGAATCCGGCTACAACCTCATGATGTTCCATTCCCGCCGTACTGGGGTTATCCTGCAGATCGGATACATACATGGAACCGAACAGGGCGAAGAAAGCGGCTGCAATACCGGCAAGGATGAATTTCGTTGAATGTTTTCGAATAAACACTGTTCGTTTCAGACGGCTTTTCATGAGCCGGTTCCTGATTTCACCATCCGCATCAGCCGGTTTGTGTCCATCGTTACCCGGAGGAGATACAATAGCTTCCAATGAGTCTCCAAAGCCGAGTATGGCGGATATCCCGTCGGGATGATCTCCGTAGAGTATCTTCAGGACCGTTTCGGAGAATTGCGGGCTTATTCCGGATTTGATTGTGGAAAGCGGAAGAACATATCTGCCCCGAACGAGATGAGCAATGAAGGCGGTGTCACTTTCACCGGATTTCTCCTGAAGAGACCACAATTCTGAGGACATGAACGGGGAAACCCCGCTCGTGATTCGGTAGGCCAGTGTTGCAGCGAGGAATGAAAGATTCTTCTTCGCCGGTTCACGGTCACAGTCGGGATGTACCCATTCAAGCCGGTTTTCCCGTTCGATTCGATCTCCGTGTGACGCGAGACAACGCTGGAACACTTCTCCGAGAACCAGAATGCTTCCGTCTCCGGCAAGGAAAAT
>CAZVEL010000373.1:0-7225 GCA_964626305.1 uncultured Treponema sp.
CCGTCATTGGTAGTAAACATGACAGGAGAAAGTTTGAGCGTGTCCGTCGTCACTGTTATAGTTACCGGTTCGGAATCCATGTATCCGGACAGGGACGCATGGGCGGTTATGACCGATGTTCCCGCCGGAAGGGCAAGCGACCTCCGGGACTCGGTGAAGCTCTGCTCTTCCGTTACCGTTCCGTCCGTTACCACCGTATACCACACGGTGGAACCTGGATTTGTATTGACGAGGATTACATGCGCGCCGTCTTCCGGCAAGGTTAAAAATGTTCCTGCCGGAATCTCCGTTGTATCATGCCGCTCAAAGCGTACCGGAACCAGCTGGTCACCTGCTGTAGAAGTAATAACGGAACGGAGAAGATCACGCCGGTCCCGCACTCCGATGGTAAATGCCGCGTCGGGATCGTCAACATACCTAACCGAAGAAGCAAGATAGATCGGAGTCATGCCGCTTTGGGGAACAAAGGGATCAAGATCTGCCACTGGTGAAAGACCGCCGGCCGGTTCGGTCGTGGACGCGCCGCTTTCCGCGAAGGTTATAGACTGAACGGCACCGGTAGTTAGTGAAGATACTGTCCATACTGTATCATTGAGCGTAACGGACGCGAGATCGCCATGTATGGAATTCGAAAGATCAAGATTAAAACAGACAATATAATTATTTGCACTATCCAGCATGACACGGGGACCGACCGGTGCAGGAGGAAGACTGTTTGACCGGAGCGTGAACCGGTAGTACGGGAGAGTCCGGCCCGTTTCCGCTTCGGCGAGCGTAACCGTACCCGAGAGATCTCCCCCGCCTTCATGCAAAGCGAGAAAAGCCGGAGACAACTCGAGGAAGAGCCCCGTCGAGCTGCCATTAAAGTTAAGCGAGCACGCACCATCCGTACGAGAGGCCTCAACAGACTCGTCATCAAAGCGGAAATCAGCCGTCAATTGATAGGCATGCGGATTGCGAAGCCAAAACTGCACCATGGAAGGAGCCGCGGAGGGAACACTATCCACTCCGTCGCCATCAACATGGTATTCGGTCGTAACGGCATGCCCATAAATGAACGCATCTTCCGTATACCGTTCAAGATAACCTTTTACCGGAGAAAGATAGTCGGAACATGACGAAAGCGCAAACACCAGTGCGGTGAGCGCCAAAACGACGGATCTGTTTCGGGTCATACGTATCCCCCCCGTGAATCCTAAAACTGCCATCCGGCGGAAAGCGACGGATGAACGGAAAAAGTCCGCATATCGTCCATGAACGCCATGGAACAATCGGCGGAACCCTCGATATAGAGCCGTTTGAGCACATAGACCTGCAGCGACGCGCCGGCAAGCGCGGACAGGCTCCAGGGAGACATGGACGGCGTTGTGTACCCGCTGTTAAAATCAAAATGTAGATCATGGAACATGGTCATGCCGGGACCGGCGTGCAGGTCGAGCACCAGGCGCTGTTTGATAAGCACTTTCTGGAAGACAAAGACACAGTGTGCCATGAGCCAGTTCATGGAAAGCGTATGGAATTCGGTCTCATTTGAAAGAATGGAACCCGCAACATACAGACCCACGCCGAAATAGCCGAATTTGCGTTTGAGCGGGATGAACGTCGCCTTGACCACCGCTCCAAGCGGAAAGGCGGTGGAATCAAAATAGCGGCCGACGGTGTCGTCCCATACCACGAACAGGGGCATGTATCCGGCGGAGACATCCAGATCCATCAGCTTGAAAAAGGCGAACTTGACCGGTCCCGCCGCGTGGGTGAGCCCGCCGGGGTTTTCCACCTCGAGCTCGTATAATCCTACTTCAATGTCATCCAGAGAAAAAACAACGGCCGCGTTCCGTTCATCCTCCTCTACCCTGTCCAAACGGCCAGTATAGGAACGACCGAGCGGCTCTATCGAGCGGAAGCGGTACACGGATTCGGCAAGAAGGTTTCGGCCGCTCACGGAAAAGAGGCCGGTGTTTTCCTCGTCAAAATAAATCACGTCCGGCGACACACCGCCAACGCGCGGCTGGCGCGCCCGTAAAATGGTAAAGGGAAACCATTCCGATGTTACTGCGGGTTTATCGAGCAAATTATACACCACCAGACGATACCGGTATTCACCCGCGGTCAACTGTACCTCGATCTCGCTCTCTTCTACACGGGCTTCATTAACGGTTTCCCAGCCCCGGTTATTCTGCCGCTGTACAACAACATCGTAGAACGGACAGTAGGGCACCGGATCCCAGCGAAGCATCTGGGTAAAGACCACGTCGCCTTCAACTTCCTCAAACCAGAAGTCGGGATCCTTGTCTGACTCTTGTTCCCTGTCTGACTCAGGACCGTCGGTTACTGTCTCCGCCAGAACTCCGGTATCGTCCGGAGTTTGAACGTCCACCGCTGTTTCCCGGGCATCTTGCTCCGCACCGAGCGGCAGGGAAAAGATGATAAAAAGCAATAACAGCAGACCCAGCGGACGGTTCAGCTTAGTTGCCATAGAGCGTCCTCCGGGTCCGGGAACGGGGCACGACTACATCGGGCAGATAGAGGGTAAAGTCCGACTCTGCGGGATCTCCCTTCTGAATTACCGTGCCGTCTTTCTGGAGCCGCAGGGCTTCCACCGTCCAGCGGAAATTGCCGGTATCCAGTTCGGTTATATCGGTAATGGCATACGCCGACGACTCGTGCGCGGTCGCCAGATGAACAATGGTTCCGTCGTCATTTTTGATTTCAAGACGGTAATGGGTCGCCCCATCCACGGGATCCCACGAGAATTCCAGCGGTTCCCGGGCTTCGATAAACTCCGGGCCATACCGGGTGCCGGCTGGCGGTTCGCGCAGAACCGGGGCGGAAAAGCGGGGTATTATGAGAACCTTGATCGAGCGCGGATACGCGGGAGCAAGATTGAGCCCGTCAGGGGAAGTACCGGTAACCGTCCACCACCAGTCCCCTTCTTCAAGCGGTGGGAGCACAGCGGTGCGGCCGGGATTGACAATGATGACAGGATCACCCGACGGAGTCGCATCAGGATTCCGGACAAGAACATCGAGACTTTTCCGGTCCCGCGAAATGATGAGGCGGGTCCGTTCCACCGTTTCCACCGTCCGCCACCGGACCTGTACCGGATTGAGGCGTGCTTCCAGACCATCCACGCGTATACCATTGCGTGGTGAAACAAGAACGATCGGATTAAGATGACGCATGGTAAAGGTAAAGCGGCCAAGAGCACCGTTCCGCCGGGTTGCGTGGGCAGTTTCATCGGCAAAAGCCTGAACCGTCCATATCCACGATCCCTCCGGAATAGAATTCCGCGAAATAACAGTTTCAGTTCCCGAAAGCCAGGCGCGTTCTACAACCGGACTCTTTTCATTATCGGGATGATAGAGACGGAACGTATAAGACGTTGCTCCCGTGACCGGTTTCCAGCGGAACGTAACAGAACCACCCGGACGAACAATCACACGGGAATCAGTTTCTGGAGAAACAGGAACCGGGGTATTGAGCGGACCGGCAACAGTAAAGCTGCGGGGATTCGACGCGAGCTCCAGCCCGGCGGCTTGTGTTACGATACGCCAATACCAGGTTCCGGTATCAAGGAACGGACAGCTCGCGCTGCCGCCGTTTTGTACCTGATTGATTACAGGATCGGAAAAATCGCTTGTAGAAGCTATCTGGAGCCGGGTGTCTTCGGTACTGTTCGTTTTCCAGGTAAACGGTGTATCGGCAACAAGGCCCTGCGCGATGGTGTATCCGTCGGGAGGATACAACAGGCGCTGCTCGGTTGCCTCTTCCATGGCGACAAACTGGCGTACCGACGCGGGATGCGATTCGGTTCCTTCCTGGTCAACATACCGGACGGACCAGTACCAGCGGCCCTCCCGAAGAGGAATTTTCCCGGTGGACAAGTTGAAGACATTCCCGCGAACCGTTTCGCTCACGAGCGGCGATGCAAGAGACTCATTGTCCGCAATGGTTATAATCGCGTTGTCCGTGTCGGCAGTACTTTTCCAGGAAAAGAGTATGTTCCGGTTGTTTTCACCCGTGCTGACGATATCATCAGGTTTGGGAACAAGCAACTCGGGCACGGAAAGGGCTTCCTTGCGAAGCACTGTAAAGCGGCTCACCCCGGTATGCCCTTCATAGCCGGTATTGTTCACAGGGTACCAGGGGGTTGCCTGCCAGTACCACACCCCCTCACCGAGAGAAGATACTATGGAAGACGGCCGCGAACAACGCTGTTCGATAACCGGATTGTTCATACCGGGATTGTCCGAAACAGTCAGCATCCAGAAACTCGTATAATCGTTCTCGGTCCAGATAAACCGGATAGCCGGATACCGTGACCGGAATCGGTATTCATAGTTTTCCGCCGGAGCAATGACCATTGGATCAAGCGCGTCGCAAACCTTGAAATGACCTTCTTCCAGCACACCGTCATCGTCACGGAGCTGCCAGTACCAGGTACCCGGTTCGAGCGGAACATCGAGGCCCGACGGAGAAGAAACGTCAACACGTACGGCATCCGGGCCAAAGGTCCGGGACGATGAAAAAACGAGACTAACCGGGCCCGCGTCATGGATCCCGGCATCCGGAGAGAATCGGAACGGTACCGGATATGATCCGCGTTCATGCTGTAAATACCGGGCGTTCAGCGCGGGAGAAACAACCAGCGCACGGGTAGCCCCGGTTATCGCGGAGCCGGAAACCCGCGCGTTCATACCGCGCTCCAGCCGTGTACCAGCCTTATCGGCAATCACACCCTCGAGAACCCGGACAGAAATATCCGATCCGTTACCCCGCGCCGCGACCGATGCGCCCGGCTCAAGCGAAAGCGTGTTTTCGCCGGAATTGATGTTCAAAGATCGTGAACCACCAGTATTTGCAACCATAACCGTACCGTCTTCCAGAGAAACTTGCGCGTCTCCATCTTCACGTACAAAGATCTGGATCATGGTGTTTTCTGTGAGATCCACGCTGGTGCCGTCGTTAAAATGCAGCGTTGCTTCCGACCGCTCAGCAGTTCTTATTGTGTCACCGTTATAGATGGGAGATTCCTGACGAAGCCGGTCCCACAAAACCCGATCTATCGTACGACGCTGAGCCGTCCGATATTTGAAGGTAATCGTTGCGACCGGTGTCTCGTTCATCTTGACGAGCGCTGCGTTCAGTTCTGATATAAAAGCATGAAGGCTGACTCCGATCCCGATAAGACAAAGCAACAGGACCAGGATGTCTTCAATTCTGGATCGTGTACTTTCTTTCTTCAGCATCAAGATCAACCTTTTGATAGTCCGGAACAGGCAGGCCCAGCATGTCACGCACTTCTTTCAGCGTGGTCGGACCCCGAGAACCCGCCCCCGGAATTTCTGTTTCGGAGGGAATATTTACTACAGCGTAGAGGCGGATTGCATCTTCCTTGCCCTTCACCGATACTGAAGGCATTCGCTCAACAAGAACATAATCGCGCACAAGACGCCACGTAGCTTCGGTAATAAGGATGTCGGTACACAGAGGTTTATTGAGCCCCTCTGTCCGGGATGCAAGATTTACCGCATCTCCGATAACCGTGTACTCCATGCGCTCGTGGGAACCAATCTGCCCGGCGACAACCTCGCCGGTATTGATACCACAGCCGATTCTGATAATCGGTTTACGGTCTCCACCGCGCCCCTTGTTGAATTCTACAAGAGCAGCGCGCATCATCAGAGCCGCACGAATACAATTCTTCGCGTCCTGTTCCACACTGCCGGAAGATACCGGCGCACCCCAAAGAGCCATAACCGCATCTCCGATGAACTTGTCCACCACACCGGCAGTCGAATTGACACATGCGACCATACGGGTCATGTACTCGTTCAGAAACTCGACAACTTCATACGCCTCGAGCTTTTCGGAAATGGAGGTAAAGGCGCGGATGTCTGAAAAGAAGATGGTTGCCGTTTTCGTTTCACCGCCGAGCGTCAGTTCACCCCGGGCAGCCTTTGCCGCTATCTCCGGATTGATAAACCGCCCGAACGTATCCTTGAGCCGTTCACGCTCAGCGAGCCCCTGGGTCATATCGCCAAACCGCCGGGTAAGAATACCCAGCTCATCACGGCTCTTGGTGAAAAGAGAAACCTCGAAGTTCCCCTGCGCAACCTGTAGGGACGCGTCCGCCAGACGGCGAACCGGCCGACTTATCGACTTGGAAAAAAACCAGATAAAAAGAATCGCCGTAAAAAGAACCGCCGCAGTAAGCCAGATATTCTGGATGGTTGTTTTCCGCACCCCTTCAAAAATGGCCGCCGCGGGCACCGTGGTAAGCACACCCAGATCGGCAAAACCGAGCCGACGGTACGCACCATAATACTCACCATCCGGAAACGACTCCGTATCGCTTACGTCAAACCTCGTTTGCCGGTTCAAGTCATTGTATTCACGCATTTGCAAGACCAGCGGAAAATTCCGCAAGGAAAGCCCCGCAAGCACAAGATCCTGTTCCGGATGGACCAGAAGATCACCACGATGATTCACGATAAAGGTGGTGTTGAGCGTACCGGAACCGAACGTTGTCGTGAGCGACTCCGTGGAAAAAAGAATTATCGCCGCCTGCGCATGACCATATTCCTGCCAGGGATACAGAAGCGCCATCATCGGTACCCCGAAAAACGGCGATACATTCAATGCCATAACTTCACCCGCTTCCACACGGGAAACAGACTCTGATTCTGAAAGAAGAAACTGACTCACCGAATCCTGTTCAATCTCGTTCGACAGAAAAAAACGATTGTTGATATACACACTTTCGCTGGACTTGCCCGAAGCATCGGATAAAAGAATCGCCGCAATATTCTGATTACGCTCAAAGAAAAATGCCGAAGCCTGACGTGACAGCGCTCCGGAAGAACCCGCGGCATTCATCATGTCGAGAAGCAAGAATACATTGGACCGGATAGTTGAAAGCTCCGACTCAGCAGCAGTAGCTGACCGGATATTCACCGTACGATTATTTTCCTCTGCGGTAATACGGACATCCTCGCTCACATAAAAAGTAACAAGGGCAGTAATGGTTCCCAGAGAAAGCAGAACAAGAATACTGATAATAAGAACAAGCTTGGCTGCAATAGGGAAAAGGACCTTCTCATCCCGGCGCAGATCAGATCGGATCGGATCGGGTCAGATCCCATACAAAAACTCCTGAATATACATTTTAAAGAATAGGCTCTTCCGGGTTTATTGTGGAAAACAGCCTGAAATGATACATTTT
>CAZVEL010000374.1:0-4654 GCA_964626305.1 uncultured Treponema sp.
AGATTTGTCCCCACCGATTATCTTTCTTCTGTATGGAAAGAACGCCACCCTGAATTTTCTTGAGAAAAAGGGGGATAATAAACAGGGGCGCAATACAACCGAGAGTCATAACCCAGGCAACCGCCGAAAAAACTTGCGTATCGGCAACCGGTTCTGTTATACTCGCCCCGAGTGATTGCATCGCGGCGGTTGCAGCGGGAAGCTCATAGGTAACTGCCCCGAGCACACTGAGTCGTATCCACGGAAGAGGGAGCCCGAGCGCATACGAAAGCGTAATGAGGCCCAACAGAATTGAAACAGACGGGAGAACGGAAAAAACAGCTGAGGAAAGTATTGTTTTCCGTATGACCGGCTTCTGAATCCCGATTTCATGTGCCCGTGATACTGCTTTTATAAGAAAAAACACTGACTGGGATATGACAAATACCCCGACCAGACCGCCGAGAAGAAAAAGAAACGGTCCGTTTTGGAAACCTTGCATACGTTACTCCTGTATGAGCAGTATAGGGGCATGCATTCAAACTGTCCAGAATTGTCTTGTACGGTTAAGCAGAAATTAATACAGGGGAGTTATACTGATGTCTATGGCCATGCAAAAAATACTTGTTGTAGAAGACAGCACAAAACTTAGATCGTACATTGCGGGAAATCTGGAAAATACCGGGTACATTGCAATGGAGGCCCCGTCGGGAGAAAAAGCATTCGACATCCTTAAAAACGAATACGTTGATCTTGTTCTCCTTGATCTCAACCTTGGAGACATGGACGGAATGGAAATACTGAAAACCATACGCAGACAGGACGAACTCCTGCCGGTCATAATCGTATCATCCATTACAAGCCATGAATCAAAACTGACCGGATTCTCAACCGGCTGTGATGATTATATTACCAAACCTTTTTATATGGACGAACTTCTTGCCAGGGTACAACGAATGCTGAAAAAGTCAGCAGTGGCAAACCGACCCGGAGTTCCTCTCGATGAAACCATTCAAAGCGGCCCGTTTACTCTGAATCTGGGAACCATGCGGGTCACCAAAAACGACAAGCCGGTTGTTTTACGGAAAAAATTGTTCTCTTTGTTCCTGTATTTCATCAAGAACCCGGGGCTGGTTCTTTCCAATTCAGTTCTTTTCTCCCAGGTGTGGGATCCCGCAGAAGAGGTAAACGAAAACAGCTTATATGTTCATATCCGTCAGCTACGCTCTCTTGTGGAAGACAATCCCGACCAACCGCAATATATAAAAACAGTCAGGAATGCAGGCTATCGTTACACACCGGAACCCGGAAAATCCGCGTGAATGAGGAGTTCCATGTTCTCGTCGGTTACATAGCTCAGACTGATTCCAATCAACTCGAAAAGAAACCCTGAAAGAAAGAATCCTGCCGGATGGAACAACCGTTCTTTGGCCGGCACGGTGATATCAAGACTCGCCCGCTCCCCGGATCCCGTTATGGTCATTCCTATTCGTTCCCCCCGGTTCACCATGGGAAGAAGCTTATGAAAAAGGTCTTCGAGCGCCAACAGCATAAGATTCTCCTGTCCGCGTACATATAACCCGGCATCAACTTCGCTTAACGTAATGAAAACACCGGCGTCCGCACAATCGTCGGCGACCAATCCCTGAGCACGGGTGCATAGACTGTGCAAATGAACCGGTTTCCGGTTTTCTTCATTTGCATCCGGTACAAGTGTCTTCCGGAGCAGTGCCTGGCTGTTATCGAGATACACGTTGTATTCACTCAAATCCTCGGCAACAGGATCCAGGGGATCCCGCTCACGGAGCCCGGAACTACAGCGTCTCATGAGCAATTGCGCGTTTCTAACCAACGAGGCCTGGGCTTCAATAACGGCCTGAAGAAGCACAAGTTGTTCTCTGTGGCTTTCCATATCCCGGGCCGAAGAGTAAAATACCTGACGAACAACAAGGAACGATCCTACCGAAAGCAAAAAAAACAGCGAGAAGAACGCCGTCGTCAATCTCCGGGATTCCTGACGATACATATCCAGCATGCGTATTTGTGAAAAAGCAATGAAGATACTATTCCCCGATCTTTTATCCCGGACTCCCCACAGTACCGGCGAGTCTTTCCCCGCAGACTCGGACAGGGGTCCGTACCCAAGATTAAACATTTTTATCCGGGCACGTTCTATCATTTCAGCATCGGTTTCGGTAACACTATCCGGGTAAAGAAGGCGGCCTTCCTCATTCAGAACATATGCACGCACACTGTTGGAATCTTCGAAGGCACGTACGGTATATCCGAGACTGTCCGGTGATTCCTCGTCAATTATCCGTAATAATGTCGTGCCCAGATAGGGCAGTTCATACCGTTGAATAACATGACGGATAATTATCTGTTCCCGAAAAATGGAAAATAACAGGGAAACAAAACAAAGTCCTACGAGGAGAATTTGTACCAGTATGTGCCGCCCTCGTTGTGTCATACTTCATCCCCATAATAGCGTTTCAGGGTAAGCACAAAACAGGCCCCCGACTCATTGTTTCCGTACTCAAGCGAGCCACCGTTCATTACCGTCATTTCCCGTGAAACATGCAAGCCCAGTCCGATCGAGGTCTCTCCCGCCGTAGGGCGTGGAGACAAACGTTCAAAGCGCTGAAAAAGGCGTGACTGTTCTTCTTGAGGAATACCGGGGCCGGTATCGCAAACAGTTACCCGTACATCATGCTCTCCGCTGACGCTGATGGTGACGGTACCCCCGGGAGGCGTAAATTTTACAGCGTTTTCAATCAGATTGTATAAAATTCCCCGTACCGAGGTCCTGTCCGCAAGAATCCAGGGAACATTGCCCGGGGAATTGACCAAAAGACGCTGTTTTTTCTGTTCCGCTCGTTTAGCAATTTCACGTACCGTACGCTGCAATTCCTCACTCAAATCCACCGGTTCAAGCCAGAGTGTTTGACGCCCATCCGTAAGACGGAATGATATGAGAACATTCTGGACCATGTCATTAATTTCTTGAACACAATCCTCCATTTCTCCAATTCTTCCGGCGTCTTTCGTGTTGGCCGGTGTTGTAGACAGTTCCCGTACGAGGTTCATTAGAACCGTAAGCGGTGTATTCACATTATGGGTAAGAAAATACAGGAAGGCATTCTTTTCCTTTTCTGACTGTTCCAGATCACGGTTCATCCGGTCAATGTCCCGGAGACGGATAAGAGAACGGATACGTGCGGTCAATTCGGCTCCATCATAGGGACGGGTCAAAAAATCATTGACGCCAACGGCGTATCCACGCTTAAGCATGGTTTGTTCAAAAAAATCCGTAATGAGGAGAATCGGAAACTGGAACATGCTGTATTTTTCCCGTACAAGCCGGCATACAGTGAAACCTGATTCTCCACAGCTGGAGGCATCAATGATCCGTACATCCACATTACCCCCGTTTATGTCCGCCAGCAAGTGATACCGGTCAATATCAGGCGCTGCATTGAAGGATTCCGCGCAAAGCATGTTCGCCATGCGCGCAGCCTGCATGCTGTCATAATCAAAAATTCGTACAACCGGGTAACTAACCCCCGTATGGAAACCATGGGGCAGAGACTCATGATCAAAAAACTCCTGTATAACGGGAACTTGAAGTACAGACCGGCCGGCATGTTTTATTTTTTCCGCTTCCCCGATAATGATTTGCGCAACAGCCATAATACCCGGATCAGCGTATTCCTTCTCCATGATTCTGGCTGAAGCAATTATACTGTCGAGCGGCTGATGGAACCGGTAGAAAAATCGCTCGTTATAACGTTCCTGAGGAGCCAGCGGTCTTTCTGGCAACGGTATCGGCGAAGACGGTTCGGACCTTTTTAGCGTATCATTCCGCATGGGAGCACGGGAATACAGAAACAAGCGGGTAACAAGCAGCAGCAGCAGGGAAACCAGAAGACCGGTCCAAAGCTGAAAATCGGCAGTACTGGTTTGCCGTAATCCGAATTGTGCGGCAACGACATCCCTGACCATGAGAATTAACCAGGGAACAAAGGCCAGTACCGCCTGCAATGGTGTGTAATCCTGTCTGAAAGCAGCCTTTGCGGTGTAATAGAACAAAAGAGGCAGAATCAGCACTGAAAAAGCGTTGAGAATATCCGCAAGTACATAAGGATCGGCAAACAGCGAAACAAAACCAAGTCCCACTGAAACGACCATCAGTGTTTCAACCGTTTTTTTCTCCCATCCGGTAAAACCCGGGGGAAAAAGCGATCTGAAAAAGAACAGTGCACCAAAACAATTCATGCTTATTGAAACGGCATATAGCCATTCCGGATACACAAGCGGATCAATAACCAGCATGAACATCCGGCTTTGACGGGCATAAAAAAAACAAAGAGTAAAAAGAAAGAGCGCCGTACTGAAAAAATAACGGTTCCCTACCAGCATCGAAAGAAGCAGATTCAGCAGGATAAGAACCATGAGTCCACCAACTGCGAAAGAAATGAGACTCCGTTCAAAAAGATACTGTGAAAGCCAGAGATCAATACCAAGAACGTCCGGATCAACGATGAGCCCCCGGGGAGCAAAATACTCCAGAACGTAGACTTCATGGGTATCGGAGGGAACAATGACCGGAAAGGCCGCCTTGTAGTGCCGAAGCGGGCTCTCACTTATCGGGATGCGGTCTCCATGCCGAAACAGG
>CAZVEL010000375.1:0-3851 GCA_964626305.1 uncultured Treponema sp.
CACCATCCCGCGGGCACCGCATACCAGGAACCGCACATTACGTTCTTTGGCCTCCGCGAACATCTTGAACAACACACCAATCCCGCTTGAATCCATGTACGTTGTTTTCTCAATATTCAGAATAACCGGCAAGACGGGATACCGCTGAGTATACATGTTGTATGCATCATAAAAATCCGGAGCTGCATACATGTCTACTTCACCGCATACGGTAATAATCAGACAGTTCTGTTCTGTATTCATGACAAGTTCCATAGCCACTCCTATTCAATCTTGAGGATCTGGATGGTTCGATCATCCTTGTTAACCAGGGAATCTTCCTTTTCCCCGAGAACTTCCATAATCTTCCGGGAAAGCTCCTCGGCTCCAAGATAGTAATTCCGCCGAACAGTTTCCGCGAGATCTGTCTTGCCAAACAAGTCTCCATTGCGTTTTCTGGCATCGCGTATACCATCTGTATAAATACATACAATGTCACCGGTTTGAACCGCTATGCGGCTCAATGTAAACTCGGCATCCCCATCGACCCCGGCGGCAGTCCCGAAACAGTAATCCTTCGCTGTCATGCTTTCATGAGAAAAATACAGAACACCGGCATTGCCGCTTCCCGCAATCTCAACACATCGTTCTTTCAGCAGGTACCGTACAACAACCGCAGACACATAACAATCTGAGGAACGGTGCACCAGCGTTTCATTCATTCGCATGAGAATCTGCAGCGCATCAAACGGCATTTTGGAAAGAAAATGAAAAATGGTATCAATATATATAAACGCCTGTTGCCGTTCCGTCTCGGACGCGGTTATGTCTCCGGTACAACAAAGCCATATCCCGCCCTCATGCAGGGAGCTTATGGAAAAGTCGCTTCCTGTTCCTGCCTGGTAATCAACCGTTCTTGCAGATCCGGGGATACTTGCAAACCGGGCACTCACCGAGGCCTGGGCATCGAGAAGGAAGCGATGCCGCAATTCTTCTCCATAGGTACGGAGTCTCTTGTTGGTTTTCCGGATTCGTTTCAATGCCGCTGTCAAATACTGACTGACAATTTTCCCGGCAGCAAGTTCATCCTGCCCCATTTTTTTTCCTTTCCGGGCTATCAGTATTGCTGCTACGCATTTTTTCTTTGCCATCACCGGAATCAGGAGCCAGGAGGAATACACGGATTTTACCAGGTGAGCATTGTTCTTCTTGCACATGACCACCTGTTCGCCCAGCAACGATTCCCATTCGTGCTTGTCAAAGCAGGTTGTTACTTCATCGTCATCCTTCCTTTGCACTACCATAACCGTTCCCGGCAACTCAGGTTGCGTATACACTACCGCACAGGAATCCTGCTTGTGCCACTTTCGCATTGAATCAAAAACAGCTTCAGCAAACTGTCTGCTGTTTGCAGGAAGCTGTCCCAGGGTGTTCTTTTCAAACTGCACCATGAATGCCATGGTTTTCCCGAATAATTTCTGTGTTTTCATGGAGACAACCTTGAACCGTTATGGTTATCTTTTCGTAAATACTGCATTAGTTTTGCATTAGACAGATGTCCGGTTTTTAACACAATTGTAACAATCAGGTAATGGTGTGCTAACGGTGCAGGCATACGTTTGGGTCAGTTCTTTTTTAAGGAGATGACTATGAAGAAGTCCATGCAGGCGGCACTTGCCGCATTCGTTTTTGGTTGTGCGGCACTGCCGCTCGCAGCTGGCGGGAACGCCGACCAGAATGGAAGCGCAAAGAGTTACACCATTGAGGTTGCCGGGTCCACATCGGTTGCACCGTTGATGGAAAAGCTCGGCGCCGCATACCACGGAGCCAACCCGGCGATAACCGTCAATGTTAACGGTACCGGTTCCTCCGACGGAATCAAGGCTGCCAATCAGAAGACCAGTGAACTGGGTATGTCCAGCCGCAATCTCAAGGCAGCGGAAAAAGGTTACGGTCTCACCGAGCTCGCAATTGCCGTTGACGCAATCGCCGCAATCGTACACCCCTCAAATCCGGTACAGGATCTTTCCATGGAGCAGATAAAGGGTATCTATACAGGAAAGATTACAAACTGGAAAGACGTGGGAGGAAAGAACAGCCCCATAGCGGTTGTTTCCCGCGAACCGGGGTCGGGTACCCGCGGCGCTTTCGAGGAAATCATCGGCTTTACGGATCAGCTCGTACTGGGCGCCGCGGAATTTGACGGAACCGGCGGGGTCCGTGCCGCGGTTGCCGGAAACAAAAACGCGATCGGCTACATTTCTCTCGGCTCCATGGATCCCCAGGTAAAGGCAATCAGCATCGACGGTGTTGAGGCAACCAAGCAGAATGTTGTGAACAGCAGCTTTAAGATTGCCCGGCCCTTCCTCGTACTCTACCACAAGGAAAAACTCTCTCCCGAAGGGAAAAAGTTCCTTGACTGGGTCATGAGTCCCGAAGGTCAGAAAATAGCCGGGACCAACTGGATCGCGGCCAAGTAAATCCTGCAAGAATTTGGGTCCCCGCCGCCACTGCGCTGCGGGGATTTTTTCCAGCGTGTTGAACAAGGCAAAGCAAGTGAATACACGACAGATTATAGATCGAACCGTTTCCCTGCTCATTCGTTCGGTGTCCTTTTTTTCGGTTCTGGCGCTCGTTGCCATGCTCTTCTTTCTTTTTATCCAGGGCATTGAACCGTTTATACGACCCACAGCAGACGGAATACGCCTCGTCATTCAAAACATTGATTCCATAGAAATCAATGGTACAACGTATGAAAACCAGACACGGTTTATTCCCGTGGAAAAAGAAGCCCGTGAAATTGAGGTCTCCTTTGTAAACCGGGGAGAACCGGTATCATTTACCATAACCATTGATGCGGAAAGTGAAGACCCTGAAACGGCGATCGGCTTTCCAGAAGAATATGCGTCGGAGGTTTCCTATCCCGAAGCCTACACCCACACACTAACCTTTCCCGGCATGGTTACCGGTCTTGAACAGACCATCACCGTGCTCCAAAGCGAGCCGCCCTATTCCCTCGCCGCGTTTCTCGGCGGTTTCGAATGGCGCCCCACCCACCTGAAACTCTACGGCATCTTCACCATGATTGTCGCGACCATACTCACCACAATCGGCGCCGTTGTTATCGGCGTTCCCCTCGCGCTGCTTTCTGCCGTACTGATAGCGGAGTTCCTGCCGAAAAAACTGGCGACCGTCATACGGAGCGCCATCGACCTCCTCGCCGGCATTCCGTCGGTTGTCTACGGGTTCTTCGGCCTCATGATGGTGGTGCCGCTCGTCCAGCGGCTGTTCAATTCCTCCTCGGGCAGCTCTCTCATCGCCGCGGTTTTCATCCTTTCCATCATGGTGCTCCCCACCATTATCGCCATTACCATGACCTCGCTCCAGGCCGTACCCTCCATGTACCGGGAAGCCTCGCTCGCGGTCGGCGCCAGCAAAATGCAAACCGCCTGGCGGGTGGTTTTCCCGGCGGCAAAATCGGGAATCCTCGCCGGAATCATTCTCGGTATATCACGTGCTATCGGCGAAACCATGGCGGTAATCCTGGTTGCAGGAAACTCGCCCCAGATCCCCCGGGCACTCAGCGACAGTGTAAGAACCCTTACCGCGACCATCGCACTCGAGATGGGCTACGCACAGGGACGGCACAGCCAGATTCTCTTCTCGATCGGTATCGTCCTGTTTGTGATGATCCTCACCCTGAACGCGATTATCCTGCGTTTGAAAAAGCATGTAACGGAGGGGGCATAACATGAAGCAAAAAAACAAAGACCGTGTACTGTACGGCATCATGACCGCTGCTACAGCCGTCATTCTGCTCACCCTTACCTGGATACTGATCTACATCGTTTCAAACGGTATCGGCAGCATCA
>CAZVEL010000376.1:0-5301 GCA_964626305.1 uncultured Treponema sp.
GGTACCGATGGCGACTACCCGGCTGCGTCCCAGGAAGGCGACGAGCAGAACGGTATTTACCGCGCTTGCGGCACTCAGAGCCAGGGCGATACCACCGCCAAGCATGGGACCCACCAGCGCAAGCGCGAGAGATATATTTATGACAAACGAAAGAATTCCCGCAAGTGTTGGCGAACGCGTATCACTGCGGGCATAAAACGCCGGTGCGAGGATACGGTTTGCCGCGATGAAGTACAAACCGGGAATATGCCATACAAACGCCCGCAGCGTCAGCGCAACAGACTCGTCGGAAAAATTCCTTGTCTTGAATAAAAGAATGATGAGTGACTCTCCGGAAATCAGGAAAAAAAGCGTGACCGGAATCGTAATGAGTGCGATCGTATTCATAGCCCGCGCGAGGAGACTGTTGAACGAATCCCATGCTCCCTTTGAAGCATGGGCCGAAAGATCCGGTAAAATTACAGTCCCGATGGATACCGCAAAAATTCCGAGAATCAGCTCCTGCAGGCGAAGGGAGTACTGCAGGCTTGAAACAATGCCCTGCCCGGCATTACTTGCCAGAATGGACGAAATGAGATCATTGATCTGATACGCCGCCATACCAATAACGGTGGGACCGATAAGCCGGAGTACCTTTCGCGTACCGGGATTCCGGAATGCCGTAACCAGTGGTACCAGTGAAAAACGGAAGCCCTGTTTAATTACAAAAGGAATCTGGAAAACCATCTGGATGGTTCCGCCGATGAGAACCCCGATAGCCATGGCGCGCGCAGGATTTCCCGCCTTATCTGCGAGAAGCCAGGTGCATCCGATAATGGTCAGATTGAACAGAATGGGTGTGAATCCCGATGGAGAAAAAATTCGTACCCCGTTAAGAATACCCTGAAAAAGCGCCGCAACAGAAATAAGCGCAAGATAGGGAAACATGATACGGGTTAGAAAAAGCGTTTCCGGTGTGCCGGTACCAAACAGGGGAACAATGAGCGGAGCGGCAAGAATACCAGCGACAACCGTTAAAGAAACCACAAAGGTGAGAAACGTAAAGGTGGCAGAAAGGAACGCGAAGGTG
Source organism: uncultured Treponema sp. (assembly GCA_964626305.1). GTDB lineage: Bacteria > Spirochaetota > Spirochaetia > Treponematales > Treponemataceae > Teretinema. Next base: position 1,070 of record CAZVEL010000376.1, read on the forward strand.
TTTTCACGGGATTCGGTGTCAAGATAGCGGCGGAACGTGGGAATAAAAGCGACCGATATGCTGTTTTCAGCAAACAGCCTCCGCAAGAGATTGGGAATAAAAAAGGCTACCGTAAAGGCATCGGAAAGCTGGGTTGTGCCGAGAAAGGCTGCTTTTGTCATTTCGCGCAGCAACCCCAATATGCGTGAGCCGAGTGTGAGAAGTGAGAGTTTGGAGCCGCTTTTCAGTAGTGAGTGAGCCATTCCGTAAACAATACCATAGCAAGGGGCAGAATGGCCAGAATAACAGGAATTTCCGGGATGTTTTTTACCAACAATATTGGCAGCAGTACTACCATCTTGAATCTGGTATGCGTTCCGGTGCATACTGTCTATTATGACAAGCAGCACCGTTTTGCGCATGGGTATAGACGTCGGATCAACGACAGTCAAGATAGTTGTTTTGTCCCCGGAAGGGGAAACTCTTCACAGTAAATATGAACGGCATCGTGCCGATATCTGCACAACGATAATCTCCGTTGTTGAAGAAGCGCTGGATATACTTGATGAGCTATATCCGGGTAAACCGGATGATCCCGCAAGACCGCTGTTGAGCATCATGGTAACCGGATCGGGAGGGCTTGCCGTTTCCCATTGGCTTTCAGTGCCGTTTGTGCAGGAAGTTATTGCTTCCACAACTGCCGTTCGAAAAATAATCCCGAAAACTGATGTTGCGATTGAGCTCGGTGGTGAGGATGCGAAAATTACCTATTTCACCAATGGAGTAGAGCAACGCATGAACGGTACCTGTGCCGGCGGTACGGGTGCTTTTATTGACCAGATGGCTGCCCTTCTGGAGTCTGATGCAGACGGTTTGAATGTTCTTACCCGGGGTGCTACGAACCTGTATCCCATAGCCGCGCGTTGTGGTGTTTTTGCCAAAACCGACGTTCAGCCGCTTATAAACGAAGGAGCCCGCAGGGAAGATATCGCGGCGAGCATCCTCCAGGCGGTGGTCAGCCAGACGATTTCCGGGCTTGCCTGCGGGAAGCCTATCCGGGGACATGTCGCCTTTCTGGGCGGGCCGCTTCATTTTATGGATCAGTTGCGGCACCGGTTTATTGTTACGCTGAAACTCAAGGATGACGAGATCATCATTCCTCCCGACTCACAGCTTTTTGTCGCTGCGGGCGCCGCGTGGACAGCACCGTTTCCTTCTGACAAGGCTCAGGAAAACGAAAAGGAAGAACCGAAGTTTATTACCATAGAGGCGCTCCGTACCGGGCTTAAAACACTGGTGAATGCGGAAATGAATGAAATCCAGCGTCTTGAACCCTTGTTTGCGAACGAGAAAGAGCTTGAGGAATTCCGCATCCGCCATGCATCAGAAATGGCGGCGTCCGCGGATCTTGATACCGCGAAAGGGCCTGTATTTCTCGGCCTTGACGCGGGGTCCACTACAACGAAAGCGGTTCTTGTTGACGAGAACGGACGTATTCTCTGGCGGTTTTACAGTAATAATGGCGGGAATCCGGTCGATCTTGCGGTCCGGGTCCTGAAGGATTTGTACCGCCGTCTGCCCGATACGGTCCGTATCATGCGTTCCTGCTCTACCGGCTATGGTGAGGCTCTGTTCCAGGCGGCGCTCGGTGTTGATACGGGCGAAGTGGAGACAATCGCGCATTACCGTGCCGCGGATTTCTTTGTGCCGGGAGTGGATTTTATCCTGGATATCGGCGGCCAGGACATGAAGTGTCTCCACATGAAAAATGGCGCTATTACTTCCATTTTGCTCAACGAGGCCTGTTCATCGGGCTGCGGCAGTTTCCTGGAAAATTTTGCCCAATCGCTGGGTCTTGATATCGTGACTTTCTCAAACAAGGCCCTCCTGGCGCAAAAACCGGTTGATCTGGGAAGCCGGTGTACCGTGTTCATGAACAGTCGGGTCAAGCAGGCCCAAAAAGAGGGTGCGTCGGTTGGAGATATTTCTGCTGGACTTTCATACTCCGTTATCAAGAACGCGCTCTTCAAGGTTATCAAGCTTCGTGACGCTTCGGCCATCGGCGAGAAAGTGGTTGTACAGGGCGGAACGTTCAATAATGACGCAGTCCTGCGGGCTTTTGAAAAAATTACGGGCAGGGATGTGTTCCGCCCGGACGTTGCCGGTCTCATGGGAGCCTATGGCGCGGCCCTTATCGCGCTTGACCAGTGGAAAGCAGCGGGCGCTCCGGGAGATGCCCGGACAGGGCTTGCAACGATAGAACAACTTGAGAATTTCAAGGTAGAGCTGGAATTACGCCGCTGCGGCAAGTGCTCCAACAATTGTCTGTTGACCATAAATACCTTTTTCGCCGGTGTTTCCACCGCTGGTCCTGTTGAGGGAATGGTCGCGCCTCCGCGCCGCTTCATTACCGGAAACCGGTGTGAACGCGGCCTCGAAATTGATTTTTCGGTCAAGCCCGGGAAGGGTGATGTTACACATGCCGGGAACACCGGATCAATGGAAATCCCGGAGAATCATGATGAAGTCGTCGGCCTCGAAAAGCCCGAGAAACGTCCTGTGCCCAATCTCTTTGAATGGAAATACCGGCGGCTTTTCCGTTACAAACCGCTTTCAGCGAATGATGCGCCGCGTGGTGAGGTCGGAATACCCCGCGTTCTGAACATGTACGAGAACTACCCACTGTGGTTTACATTCTTTACAAAACTTGGATTCCGGGTGCGTCTTTCCCCGCGTTCCAGCCGGCATATTTATGAAAAGGGACTGGAATCAATTCCTTCCGAGTCGGTCTGTTATCCCGGAAAGATAAGCCACGGTCATGTTGAAACCCTGCTTCAGGCCGGGGTAAAATTCATCTTTTATCCCTGTGCGCCCTATGAACAGGTTGAAGATCCGGGAGCCGGCAATTCGTACAATTGTCCGATAGTTACGAGTTATCCTGAAGTCCTCAAGAACAATATGGACGCACTTCGCCGGGACGAGTCCCTGCTGTACATGGATCCTTTCCTTCCCATTAATGACGAGAAGCGTCTTGCCGAGCGCCTCTTTGAGGAACTCTCAGCTCATTTTGACTTGACCCGTGTCGAGGTTCGGGACGCGGTACATGCGGCATGGCTTGAGCAGGATGCGTTTCGTGATGAAACAGCCCGAAAGGGTGAAGAGGCGCTCGCCGAAATACGGGAACGGGGAATCAAGGGCATCATACTGGCCGGACGGCCCTACCATGTTGATCCGGAAATCAATCACGGTATCCCCGAGCTCCTGACCGGGCTCGGCCTCGCGGTCCTCACGGAAGATTCCGTGGCACATCTGGGCAATGTTGAGCGGCCGCTGCGCATTGTTGATCAATGGACGTATCACAACCGGCTCTATCGCGCGGCACAGTATACCACGACCAATCGTGATGTTGAACTCGTTCAACTGACAAGTTTTGGTTGCGGACTCGACGCGGTTACGTCCGATCAGGTACAGGAAATCCTGGAAGCCAAAGGCCGAATGTATACCATGGTCAAGATTGACGAGGGCTCGAACCTCGGTGCCGTTCGAATCCGCATGCGCAGCCTTCTTGCGGCGATAAAGGAGCGTGACCGCAGGAAAACCGAGGAAAAGGTTCGTCCGGCGAACTACAAGCGGGTCCTGTTTACCAAGGATATGAAGAAGCGGTATACGATTCTCGCTCCGCAGATGTCGCCCATCCATTTCCGCCTTCTCCAGCATGCGTTCGAGTATTCGGGGTATCACTTTGTCATTCTTCCCGATGTGGACGTGAAAGCGGTGGATACCGGGTTACAGTATGTGAATAACGATGCCTGTTACCCGTCCATTATCGTGGCGGGACAGATGATCGAGGCGCTCAAGTCGGGGCAATACGATCTGGACAGCGTTGCCCTGCTCATTACGCAAACCGGGGGGGCCTGCCGGGCGACAAACTATATCGGCTTTATCCGACGCGCCCTTTCGGATATCGGCTGGGGACATATTCCGGTTATCAGCTTGAGTGCGCAGTCTATCGAGAAGAATCCCGGATTTGTGATTACCCCCGCGCTCCTGCATCGTGCCATGATGTCCATCATGCTTGGCGATTTGTTCATGCGGGTTCTTTACCGCATCCGTCCCTATGAGGCGGTTCCCGGTTCGGCAAACGAGCTGTACGAGAAGTATAATACCCGGGCAACTACGCAGTTGAAGAGTCTTTCCATTCGCGGATACAACCGGCTTGTTCGGGATATTGTGCAAGATTTCGATTCATTGCC
>CAZVEL010000377.1:0-3522 GCA_964626305.1 uncultured Treponema sp.
TCAATGCTCGGCTTCATCATTTCCCAGCTTCTTGATAATTTTATTCCCCGGTTCCTGGTGTTTGTTGTTCAACCGCCCCGTGGTAGAAGCATCCGTCAATTTTGCTACCGTAACCTCAAAAAATCCGATGATATCCTGAACGTAACGTATTACGACATTCTCCGAAAACACTTCGAAAAAAATCCTGCATCAATTCCTTTTTCCGAACTTCAGGAAGTACTGGGGCCGGATATTTTTGGACCGGACTTTCTCCAGTTTGAACCGGAAATAATCTTTCCCATGTTCGGAATCGGCGGCATGTACGGCACCGTAATTCTGGGAAGCAAGATTGTCGATCAGAAATATACTGAACAGGAACGGAAGTATGTTGATCGGATGATCCGCTTTCTTTCAGTAAGCATGCAAAACGGACTTCACTATGAAAGCTCCATAACTGATCCGAAAACCGGCTTGTACACCCTTGACTACTACATGCATCGCCTTGAGGAAGCACTTGCCCATAACCGGAGGCACGGAACTCGCTCAGGTATACTCATGCTCGATGTGGACCATTTCAAACGATTCAATGATACCTGGGGCCATGTTACCGGAGACGTGGTGCTTCTGGCACTTTCCCGGGTTCTGACAAAAACAATCCGTACGGAAGATTGCGCGGCACGTTTCGGTGGCGAGGAGTTTTCAATACTGGTCACGGAATGCACCCCTGATAAACTCATGCAGGTTGCGGAACGCATCCGGAAGGCCATTGAATCCCTCCGTATTCCCTGTGGCAACCATGAACTTTCCGTTACAGTGATTATTGGTGCCCGTATGGTGGACGGATTGCCTGGAATAAGCCCCATGATTCTTATCGGAGATGCCGACAAGGCACTGTACCGATCAAAAGGTTCCGGACGGAACTGTTCAACACTGTATGTTCAGGGGCTTCTTGAACGGGCGTTTATTTTGAGAAACTCAACCTAAGAGATCAGAATCCGCCCATTCCCATCATTTTTGCTGCCATGCCCTTGTTTTTCGCCATCTTCCGCATTGTTTGACGGGTTTTTTCAAACTGTTTAAGGAGCTTGTTCACCTCACCAACACTGGTTCCCGAGCCACGGGCAATCCGCTTCCTCCGGGACGGCCCGATAATGAGATGGTTTGACCGTTCTTTCCAGGTCATGGACTGGATTATCGCTTTTTGTGATTTGAGGGCCGAAGTGTCAAGATCCTGTTCACTGATCTGACCTGCCATACCCGGTATCATTTCAAGCATGGATTGAAGGGATCCCATTTTACCTACCCGTTCCAGCTGATCCAGCATGTCCTGCAGGGTAAAGGTTTCCTTCGCCATTTTCTTCTGAAGCGTTGCGGCTTCTTCAACATCAATGGTTTCCTGTGCTTTTTCGACAAAACTGACAATATCGCCCATACCAAGGATTCGTCCGGCGAGACGATCGGGATAAAAGGGTTCAAAATCCTCAAGATGTTCACCCACACCCACAAAAAGTATCGGTTTTCCGGTAATACTGCGCAGTGAGAGCGCGGCACCACCGCGGGCATCGGAATCGAATTTGGTAAGAATGACCCCGGAAAGCTCCACTTTTTCATCAAAGGTTTTCGCAATATCAACCGCATTTTGTCCCGTCATGGAATCGGCGACAAGGAGTGTTTCCACCGGATGAAGGGCTTTCTTGATCGCGACAATCTCGCCTACCATTACCTCGTCTATCTGGAGGCGACCGGCAGTATCGACTATCAGGGTATCAAATCCGTTTTTCTTCGCGTGTCCCAGGGCATTCCTGGCAACTTTGAGAGCGTCTTTTGTCTCCTCGAAATACACCGGAACACCGGCTTTATCACCGAGAACACGAAGCTGTTCAACTGCAGCAGGCCGAACAAGATCACAAGCCGCAAGAAGGGGCTTTCGGCCCTCCTTCTGCAGCCGGGCGGCAAGCTTTGCCGCACTTGTCGTTTTACCAGAACCCTGAAGCCCAAGAAAGAGTACGACGGACTGAGTATCCGGACCCTTGAGACGAAGATTCTGTCGTTCGTCTCCAAGAAGGGCGACTATGCGGTCATGCACAATCTTTACAAACTGCTGCCCCGGATCAACTGAACGGAAAACCTTTTCTCCTTTGGCTTCATCAATGGTTGCATTTACAAAACGGCGTACTACGCGAAGGTTAACATCCGCCTCAAGAAGAGCCATTTTTATTTCTTCTACGGCATCTTCAATATTCTTTTCAGTTATCTGGTTCTTGCCGCCAATCCGGCGGGCAATATCGCTGAGGGTTCCCGTCAATTTTTCAAGCATGATCAGATTTGTTCTCCGTTAAGCAATTGTTCTATAAACTGGGCGGGCTCTTTCTCCTTGTTAAGAATGGAAAAAAGCCCGTTGCAAATGGGCAGCTTGAGATTCTGTGCAAGAGACATCTCATGTACGTATTTACAGGCAACGGCACCTTCCGGAAGATAGCCGATTTTGGTTATCCGCGAAAGAATATCATCGAGCCCAGCAAATTTCTCGAGCATTTTTTTCTTTATGATATCCTGGCCGAACCGGCGGTTCCGGCCATATTTGCTCCGGCAGGTTACATCAAGATCTCCGACGCCGGAAATTGACGTAAAAGTCTCCGGATGGGTCGCGCCCATGGCACGTCCGATTATCTGTATCTCATTAAGACCGGCGGCAAGAAGGAGGGATTCCGTATTGTCTCCGAAGGCATCCGAATCCTCCGCAATGGCATCCAGCATGCCAAAGGCAACAGCAATCACGTTCTTGGCCGCGGCGCAAACCTGTACACCGATTACATCAAGACTCGAATACACCAGAAGCCCGCGGGACCGCAGCACTTCACGGAATCGTATGGCATTCATGGGGCTTTCGCTTGCCGCGATAAGTCCGGTGAGCTTACCCATGGCAACTTCTTCCGCATGACTCGGCCCGGCGATATAGACAAGGGCCTTGTGATACGACTCTGGAAGAACCGATTCAAGTGTTTCAAGAATGAGACGGGGCCCGGACGGAGAAGGAACAAAGCCCTTGGTAAGCACCCCGATACAGGTACTGCCGTCACTGATTGACGGTACATCGCGGATATCCCGCACCGTCGACTCAAGATACAGCGAAGGACTCGCGACTATAAGAAAACTCTTGTTTGCCGCAACGGCACGCTTGTCCGTGGATGCCACCAGATTCTCCGGTGTTGAAAACCCAGGAAGATACCGCGTGTTCTCATGGTTGGTATTGATCCCGTCAACCACGTCCTGTTCAATAGCCCAAATATGCACATCGTGTCCCGACCGTGCGAGGGAAATGGCCATGGCCGTACCCCAGGCTCCGGCTCCAAGAATACCGATTGACTGTTTCATGAATACACGCTCCTTCCCATAATGCCGGATTACTCTAGAACCAGTGCCCGTTGTCGTCATCCCAGGCAACCAGTTCGTTCGGCTGGAAAAACAGTTTCAGCTCACGTTCAGCGCTTTCCGGTGAATCCGATGAGTGAATGATATTGTGATTGGTATGCAAACAGTAGT
>CAZVEL010000378.1:0-2998 GCA_964626305.1 uncultured Treponema sp.
CGTCTGTATCGTACGGGTTATAGGCGTCGTCCACAGCGTCTGTGTCGTATGGTTCGGTATCCTGGTCCGGATCATCAACTCCGTCGGTTTTCGCGAAGGAGCTGTCGTGGTCAAAGGCGGACGGGGCCGGTGCATCTTCAGGAAGGTCCGCCGTCGGATCAATCAGGGGAGCAGGGTAATCATCAAGAGTGTCCGAAAGAGCGGAGTCGGAGTCCGTTTTTTTGGTGTGGCGTGGTTTCTTTTCCCGTTTATTCAGAAGGGCTCCGGGGGGAAAGGTCCGGAATCGTCCACCGGAAACGAGTTTGTCGGTCAGGTTCAGGAGAAAGAGGTATTCAAGGGCCACGGCGATCAGGGTGGTCAGGGCGATACCGCCTCCGGCGATGGGCGCCAGAACAGAGGTCGCGCCGGAAAGGTCCAGCACGGCATAGAGTTTTTCCGCTCCAACGATGGTAAAAAAAGGGACAAATGATCCGGCGAGCAGGAAACCGCTCTGCGGACTCCAGCCGGGGATAACCATGACAATGGCAGCGAAGAGGAAAAAGAGCGGAACCAGGAACGCGGAAAACCCGTACACGGAATAGAGCATATGTCCGGGAACCGCGAGGGTTGGTACCGTCCCGTACAGCGGAAAAATCGCGAGTAATATGGAGACAGCCAGCAGTGCAGCACCAACGAGGAGGAGTATTCCACCAATCATGGTGAGGCGGATCGCCCATCGCCGGCTTCTGTGATCATTCATCATGTAAACTCCAGAAAGAATTAGCTTGAGCCGGAAGTCCTATCCGGGAAAGAAGTAGACAGCCAGCGCAATTCCTGTCGGTATAAGGTATACCGCAAACCAGCCGAGTTTTCCGCGTCGAATGAGGCCAAGAAGGAATTTCAGTGACAAATATCCCACGGCAAAGGCGGTAAGCATACCGCCAGCCAGGGCGGTAACGGGAACATGGCTACCCAGAGTATCGGCAGATTTGAGCTCGAGTATAAATGCGGCGAGTATTGCAGGGATGGAAAGTAGAAAGGAAAACTCTCCGGCTGTTTTACGGTCAAGGCCGGCGAAAAGGGAGGCCGAAATGGTGCTTCCCGATCGTGATATTCCTGGTATTACACTAACGCCCTGGGCGAGTCCGATCACAAGTCCCTGCATAATGCTGGGGACAGCGGTTGTACGGGCGGGCACGTAGCGTCCTGATATGACAAGAAGAACACCGGTTAGAATGAAACAGCATGATATGAAAAAGGGGGAAAAATCGCGTACCAAATCTTTGAGCAGGATTCCGGCGACGCCGGTTACTGCGGTCCCGGCAATGAGCGCAAGCAGAATTGTCTGGTCGGGACTGTCGGTTTCACGGGGTTTTCTGATAACCCAGCGGACGGCAACCATGAAGAGTTCGGCAATACGGCGGCGGAATACCAGGCAGACAGACGCCAGTGTGGCCACGTGCAGGAGTATGTCGAAAAGAAGCGGCGATTGCTGTTCGGCAATAAAGCGGGACGCTACCGCAAGATGGCCGGAACTGGAAATGGGTAGAAATTCGGCAAGTCCCTGAATGGCACCCAGTATAACAGCTTGTACAATGGTCATGGTGATGCTCCGTGTTCAGAATAGTTCCCGGATAATGTCTCCGGGAGATTTGTGGTAGTAAAGATAGCCGTAAACAATCGATGCAGCAAGCACCTTCCTTCCATATCCGCGGGTTTCAGCAAAGGGCAGACTTTCCAGAAAGAGTACCGGATCGAGATCATCCCCCGCATGGAGCCAGGACCGTACCCGGGTAATACCTGCATTGTAGGAGAAAAGGGCCGCCATCACGTCCCCGTCGAGCCGACTGATAAGTTCGGCAAGATAAAACGCCCCGAATTCCAGATTTGTTGCAGGGTCGGTGAGATCATAGTCGGAAATTTTTAGTTTTCTGGCTATGTCTCCTGCAGTGGGGCGCATGAGCTGGGTAAGTCCTACGGCTCCGGCATGGGACTCAACAGACGCGTTAAAAAAGCTTTCTGTCCGCACAAGCGCGAATAGAAGGTATTCTGGAATACCGTACTTGTCTGACGCGGCGGAAACCTCTTCCATCCAGGGCCGTGGGTACAGATAAGCAAGTTGTTCGTCGGTTACCGGGCCAGGCTCGGAACCGACAGCGAGAACCATAAGGCGAAGCGCGTCGGTGTGGTAGTCCGCCGCGGAAAGGGAATCGGCAAGGTCCATGGCCAGATCAACCGGTATGTCCGGAAAATAATCCCGGACAAAGGGATACAGTTCGTCTTCCTGCGAATAGCGTAAAAATCCGCGGCACACCGATTCAAGGGAAACAGTACGATCCCGGGCGTTTTCAGCCGCATCAGTCAGAATTGCGTTATCATTGCTCATGACCGGTGCAGGCGGAAGAGCATCCAGTTCCGCCGAAGCAAGCATGCGGTAATAGAGGGATTCATGATCCTGGGAAAATGCAGTTTGAAAGGCAGCCTCAGCGTCATCAGAGGCAAGAGCTCCGGCTTTCGCGGCGATGTAGGCAAGTCGTGCCCGGGTTTCCCGGTCAAAATGCTCTCCGAGGGATTCATACAGTTTCGCAAGAGAAGCAAAGCTCCGGTTTTGAATCAGCCGTACAATGAGCCGGTCAAGAATTCCTGAGAAGAAAGCCGGATCGTCCCAGTCGGGAGCGAATTCCTCCAGCTCTGTTATGAGGCGGTCCGGCATATCGGCAGAAAGATCCAGAAGATACCAGATCGCTACATCCCGGTCAAAGGGTGAATTCGCCAGGGTAATAGCCTCCTGGAAAGCAGTGCGTGCATCGTCGGAGGAGAAGGATCCCTGCCGGGCGAGAAGTCGCGCCCGGTAAAAGGTCAGCATATAGGGAACAGATTCTGCGGCGAACTCCTCGGGGACGGTATTGCCACCGTCAATACGTTCGTCAAGAACGGCAAGACGATCAAGCGCGTCGGCTGCATTTGGAGCGCCGTACAGGGCAGTCCGGCCGATCTCGGAGAGCATGGTCCGATACAA
>CAZVEL010000379.1:0-4264 GCA_964626305.1 uncultured Treponema sp.
TTCGTTCATTTGTTTTTCTGGACAATATCAGCATTACTGCACGCTCCGCTTTACCGATGCTTCTGCCACAAGATCATGTTTTGTCTGCCATCGCGGATCGGTCAGTATAGCCTGCATGGCCCGGTTGTTCTTTTTATTTATGATAAGAGGTCCCTGAAGATTGATAGTAATGGGACCACCGTCAGCCGGGATGGTTATAAGAGAAAGGACTATCACGTCGGATGGGGATTCCAGATCCAGAGGAGCAAGAAGTGAATCATCTATATCAAGCTCGTAATCCTGCCGGAGTAGAAAAGGATCTACTGCGAGAAACGCAAGATCCTTTTTTTCCAGTGACTGAATCCAGATAAAAGGATTCTCCTTGGCGTCAACAAGAGCGTACCGGTGATACTGTGAAAACCCGTAAAATCCTTCTTCAAGTTCAATAATCTGCTTTTCTACAATGGATACCGTACCCATCGCTTTTGTTTCAATTTCCATGAATATCACCTTATCTCATATAATTCAACAATGTATTCGAATACAGTTTTCCGGCAAGCGAAAGCGCCGCCTGATGTGTATGCTCGTACATCTTAAGATCTGTAACCGCTTTTGTAAAGTCAAGATCCCCTTCCCGGGATTCTGCTGCTGTCGTATTGAGAATCTGGTTATCCAGACGGGAAAGGGTTACGGTGGCGCGTTCGTATTTCGCACCGATTCCGGCCATCCGTGTTGTAAGATTGTCAATTGCAGAATCAACCGATCCCAGAACCCGCCCACCAATGGATTCCTGATCACCTGAAAGCATAGCATCGCGAAGCGCGATAACCGTGTCAAAAAGCGAGCCACCGGAAACACGTACCGACGGGGCGATATTGTAGGGAGGTCGTTGACCATCGGTAACAATACCGAGCGAAGAAAGCACGGTCCCGCCTTCCTGATCACGGAGCCAGAGCTGACGGGCATCGGTGGTAACAAGGTTCAAGCCGTTTGTTACCGGATCCAGGTTTGCCTTTACCGCTGCTCCCGAATCATTTATTTTGGCGATAATCGCGTGAACATTGTCACCGGCAGCGAGCGAAATGGTTCTGCCATCAACCTCAATTGAAGTGTCGTCCGGAACGGTATACGACCGGGCATCTACCTCGGAAAAGAGACTCTGCTGTTCTGCCCAGAATGTCCGGTTTCCGCTTTCTCCGGTCGCCATATAGGACTGATTGTCAATCTCGATATCCTTTGTATCCACCGAACCGTTATAGCGAACCTGCATGATCATGGGCTCTTCAGAGTTGTCATTGTCGCCCATTACCAGTTCGAACGGCTCGGTAAAGCTTTTGGTTCCGGCGAACAGACGGATGCCGTCAGGCCCTACCGCATTACCATTTGAAACCAGTTCTTTTAGAAGTTCGTCCACCTCAGTTGCCATGTTCTTGAGGTCACCGGGAGTAAAGGTTCCATGGGCAGCGGTGAGACTCAGTTCACGCACACGCTGCATTACTTGCAAAGACTGGTTCATGTAGCCTTCGGTAACAGAAAAACGGTCCTGTATTGTCTTTGTGTTCTGTTCAAACCGCTCCAAGCGGGTCAAATGCGACTGATACCGTATACTGTGACCGGCTGCAAGCGGATCATCCCGGAGATTTCCGATCCTCCGCTGGTTCCCGATCTTGCTGTTCATGTCGTTTACACGAAATTCCTGCTTTCTGAGTGCAGACTGCAGATCATTATGCTGGATATTTGAACTGATCCGTCTCATGCATTACTCCTTACACGCCCATACGGTTGATAACCGTATCGAGCATTTCATTGAATGTAGCGATAAATCGTGCCGAGGCATTATAGCCATGCTGAAATTTGATGATGTCAGCAAGTTCTTCGTCAATATTGACACCGGAAACAGCGTCGCGCATACCACGTAATTCGGTCATGATGGTTCCCTGCGTTTCAAGGGAACGCTCAGCCTGTTCTCCCTTGAGACCGATATTTGTTACCGCGTCTGCGAAATAGTCATCGAAAGTACGGGTGTTGCCAACCATAACCGGCGTATTCCGGATTGCCGCTATCGCAACCGCCGCGCGGTTGTCACCGGCAAAAACGACGCCGTCTTCCGCGGGGAATCCGGCCGCAATGGTCTGTACATCGGATTTGATTGCATCGTTTACTTCCATCCAACCGGCGGGATGCGCGATGGGTGCTACTGCCCAATCAAGCTCATTACCGGCAAGCGAGTTCACGGCATCAGCTTGTTCCCAGGTATACGCGTTTTCATCCCCGGAAGCCTCGAGAACTCCTGCATAACCCGCTAGGAAGCGACCTGAGTCGGCCATGTACCGGATTACAAAATCCGGATTATCCGGACTGTTTGCGGTGGTCCCCTTGAGCACCAGACGGCCGTCGCGGTCAAGATTGGCCACAACCTCTGCGCCGGCGTTGTTTATACGCTCAACGACGTCCGCAACCATATCTGTTGAAAAGTAGGGAACGTCTACCGTACCGGATGCCGCGGAGAATGTCAGGGTTCCTTCAAGACCAATCTGTTCACGGGCGGAAAGCCTGTTTCCTCCGGAAACCCGATAAATATAGGAGGAATCGAATTCTCCATCTCCGTTGCGGTCGAAATTTCCTGCAAGGTTGTTTATAAAGTCCTGTTCTGTGAAAAATTCGATACCGGTTTTCCCGTTTGACCCCATACCATCACGGTGAATATCGTTTACGAGATCCACAAAACTCATGGTCATTGTATCCAGTTTCTGAATTTCATCCCGGACATCACTGTCACGGAGTTCCAGAAGAGCTCCGAGAGTACCGCCCGAAAATTGTGCGGTGGTTCCGGTGTCAGACCAGATTACATCTCCATACCCGTCATTTTCGATACCACCCGTAAGTTCAAAGGTCCGGAATGTCTTGCCCTGAACCAGTTCAATACCGTCAGTATGGACAACGAACTCGTCGGGATCCCGCTGATCGGTAGTAATATTGATAAGACCGGAAAGTTTTTCAACCAGAAGATCACGGCGGTCCATAAGATCGTTCGGTGAATCTCCCATTGCGCGCACCTTGACGATTTCCTCGTTAACCGAGGCTATCTGGCGGGAAAGATCGTTTACCTGACGGACAACGCCCTCAACGTCACCATGAATCATGTCCCTAATACCCTTGAGGCCCCGATACTGCTGATGAATGGCATCGGTGAGGGTTTCTCCGCGCGTCATGACCGCCTGTCGGGCACTTCGTGACTCGGGATAAAGAGAAAGTTCTTCCCATGAATCCCAGAACTGGTCCATACGTGTCCGGACAGAAGTGTCTGCCGGTTCGTTGTAGATTTGTTCCATCATGAGAATGTAGTTGTCACGAGTTTTCCAGTAACCTTCCTGATTTGTCTGGGCTACAATCCGCTGGTCAAGAAGCTCGTCGCGTACACGCCGGATTCCGCCAACGGAAACCCCCTGCCCGATCTGGCCGGGAGTTTCTTCTCGAGACAAGTCAGGCCGGTAAAGGGGATCGGTTGCTTTGAGTTCCACCCGCTGACGGGAATACCCCTCGGTTGAGGAATTTGAAAGATTATGGCCCGCAGTCTGCATTGACTGACTGTGTGCGAACAGACTCCGTTTACCCATTTCAATTGCAGAAAAGGTGCTGCCCATAAGAACTCCTTCCTAAAACGACCGGTTCAGAACAACGCTTTCAACATTCGTTGAGGCGAGCGCTCCGTTCCGGGTATAAATTTTGCTTTTCCGGCCGCTGATCACCGAGTCGAGCATGCCACCAAGCAGTGTTTTTGCATTGGTGATGTAGGTAGTGAATACATCGTTTTCGGTTTTGGAAAGAAGCAAAAGACGCTTCATTTCCCGGTAGCGGCTGTTTATAAGCATTTTGTCGGTTTCATTCATTAACGCGGTAACACGATAAAACGCGTTTTCTACTTCAATGTGTGGAGCAATCTCACGTAAAATCGCAATACGATTATCGTCAAGATCTTTAAAGGATTCCGCCATCCCGGACGAAAGGGCCAGTTCCTTTTGCAACTGTTCCCAATCCCGTACCAGCACAGATTCGTACATACGCTTTTGACAGGCGTACAAATCAGTAAGAAGCGCTATCTGCTTTTCAAGAACGGATAAAAGTTTGTTTACCAGATTTTTTGTAGTATTCACAGGTATACTCCTTCAATTGATTATCGGCAGACCAGCACAAAAATGAACGGTAAAAACACGCCTTATTGACTTTTTCACCTCCTTCTGGCAGTATAACTTCCGGTATCCATGGTGGGTGTAGTTCAGTGGTA
>CAZVEL010000380.1:0-3202 GCA_964626305.1 uncultured Treponema sp.
AGGAAATGGAAATAATACCCTGGAAATCCTCGGGGTTTATGACGGAAAACAACTTGTTCCGCATTTCGGTATTGAGTACGGGACTATCCAGGGCCCCAACACCGAAACAGACAAGAGATACTCCGAGTTCCCTGGCAGCGTTCAGAACCCCGTTGCAGATGCCTGCAGTGTATTCATTGTGAAAATCATTCAGCAAAAAAGCAAGGCAAATCTGATCCGCTGCACTCATACCTACATGATAGTTGATTGGGAATAGCTACTGCAAATTTACTCGATTCTTTTGTACTGGCGTATCACTGCTGTCTGGTACATAGGTGCCGCTTCTGGTTTTATACCCGTCCTGTTATACGGCCTATCCGTTCCGTTCCCCGGCTCTTGTACCAATCGTCCCGTGCATTGTAATAGAGGTACCAGGTGCCGTCTTTATCTTGCCGGCAGTCGCAAGCATAGACATGACTGGCCCGCCAGCCTTTGGAGGGCGCTATCAGGGGTTCCTTTTGGGCGGGCTGCCAGTGCAGGCCGTCTTCGGATCTGAGTATGAAAAGGGCGCTCCTGGATTTGCCCTGTCCGTCCCGGTATATCTTGCACTGTAATCCAATGAATCCGTCTTCCAGTGGGATAACCTTGATTGCTCCGGCCCCCAATACCCCGGGGAGCGTGTCATTGGCCGGATCGACAACGGGATTGGGCACGGGGATAAACGGTCCGGCAGGATTTGAGCCATGCGCTGCCCCTATGTACCGGGGTTCGCAGAAGCCACAGTCTGCAATGTAGGAAAGGGAGGCAGAAAAATACAGCCGGTACGCCGTGTCAGTTTTTTCGGGATTAACAGTATTCCCGGTCCCCTGACCAGGAGAAATCAGACAGGGATTGGACACAGAAATCCCCAGTTTCTTGTCCTCCATCCAGTCCAGTTTCTCCTGCAGGGGGCATTGAGGCCGGGACCACTGTACAAGATCGCCGGAGGAACGCATCTCGATGTGACTTCTCCATTTCGGTGGTTTCGGCAGTATCTGTGCTACAACCGCAAATGGCCGGTATCGTTCATAATACAGACGAAAAGCGCCATCTACAAAACGGCAGAAAGGACGCATGGCGTTGCGTACAACCATCCCCCGGTCTTTCCAGGTTATCCCGTCGGCAGATTCATAACGCCTGACACCCCAGACGGTATGGGCAAAGAGAACCCATACCCCATTGGGCGTTTCGTGCGGAAAAAGAAAACTTGGATCGGCCAGTATGGGGCTGTTCCACCGGGGTTCAATCAGGGGATTCCCGTCATCTTCCCAACGAATTGTTAAAAAGTCCGTAATGTTCATACAACGACCACCTTATTGGCTTTTGCAGCAATCACATACGTTTTGGCAATCTTGTCTCCCAAACGTTGACGGGATGATTATACCCCGGATACATACTGATATCCAGTTTTGTTCTTTCTATCAGCTTCTGCGAACCTTCAATACCGCCTTGCAGGCTGCGTTCACGATGGGGTACGCAATGGGTGAGGCCGTGAGCGCCGGATGGGTGCCCATCTGGAAGGAAACGATGTCGTCTACCGACATGCGGTGAAGAATGCAGGCGCTCAGTACGTTGACCATTTCACCGGTCGATTTCCCGCCGGAAACTGATCCTCCCAGCAGAATGCCGCTTTGTTCGGCGAATACCAGTTTAACTTTAAGCATGGTCGAGTTCGGCATGCCGCCGGGATGGGTATCGGCCGCTTCGTGTGAAGTAACCACAACTTTTTTGCCGCTTTCTTTTGCTGCCCGTTCAGTCAGCCCGGCAACGCCGAAGGCGCGCCCGTTGATAACGGTGGCAAACACGCTGATGACACCGCAGAAGTTCATGAAGGGCGAGAAGAGGTTGGCGCCGGCAATTCGCGCTTCGCTTGTGGCGATTGACGCGAGCATGACGCCGGAGGGAGTGCCATCAAAGAATGACTGCTTGGTGCAGCAGTCGCCGCAGGCAAAGATGTCCGGATCGGTAACCGAACGCATGTGGCTGTCTACCTTGATTCCCTTGCGGAATCCGAGTTCAAGCCCGCAGGAAGCCGCCAGTTCGCTGTTTGGAGCAGCGCCGATTCCGAGCACGACAACGTCGGCCTTGAGGACTTCGCCGTCCGCGAGCTTGACTCCGGTAACCGTGTCGCCGCCTTCAATGGAAGCGACACGCCGTCCGGTAAGTACTTTTACCCCGGTTTCCGTCAGCGCCTTTTCCGCTTCGTCACAGTATTCGTCGTCCATGGCCAGTTTGAGACATGTTTCCATCATTTCAACCACGGTTACCGAAACATTCCGGTTCTTGCGGCATTCATCTGCGAATTCAACGCCGATAAAGCCGCCGCCGATGATGACGATGTCTTTTGCTTCGTCAATTTTCGCGAGAACGTCTTTAAGAAAAGGAAAATCCTTTTTTACCGGGAAGACATTCTTTTTGTCCACGCCGGGAATGGGCGGAACAATGGGCAGCGATCCGGTAGCAAACACCGCTTTTTCGTATGCGATGGGCTCATGGTCTTTCATGTAGACGACTTTCGCGGTACGGTCAACTTTGACTGCCTCGTCCTTTATCAGTTCGATGCCGTTTTTTTCGAGGAGCCCGTCCGGAACAACATTGTTCTCCGGACCGCCAACGGTTCCGAATATGTAGGGAATACCGCAGGGAATGAGTACCGTACCCTCTTTTCTGACCAGAACAACCCGCTTGTCGGGATAGTGCCGTTTGCAGCTGATTCCGGCTGTGATGCCGGAAAGTCCGCCCAAAATGATTACATCCGCTTTTTCCATTGAATCCTCCAAACTGTTCGTTGTGTTTTCAGTGTACCGGCTGGCGGGCGATCGCGCATTGACGCAGATCAATTCGCCGGTGTAATTTTGTCGGAAACAGGTATACACTGTTATATAGAAGGAAACAGCATGCAACGCGTTGAATTTATCAGCCAGCTCCAGTTATTCGACGGATTATCGGACAGCGAACTTGAGGCACTCAGTCAGTCGGCGGTGGAGAAGTATCTTTCCGCAGGCAGGGTGCTTGCCGGGGAAACCGACGAAATTCCCGAGTTATTGCTCATCCGGGAGGGGAGTCTCAAATTTACGAGAATTTCCGAAACGGGGAAGGAGCATACCATTCAGATGTTCGGTCCCGGAGACCTCGTCGGGATTTTTTCCCTTTTTACCGGCTTTACCTTTCCGGCGTCCGTTGT
>CAZVEL010000381.1:0-5153 GCA_964626305.1 uncultured Treponema sp.
ATTATTACAAGGGAACAGGCAGGAGAGCTTATAAGCAATATCTGGCTTAAAGTAAATGAACCGGAAATGCGGATGGTTCAGTGCGCATTGTAGCCTGTGAAGCCGGAGTCAGTGCCGGTTGGGAATGCTGGACTTCAAGCCGTGAAGACTGCTTCTCGATCAATCGTTTTGGAGAATCCGGACCGGGAAACAAAGTCGCCGAACACCTCGGATTCACTGCGGAAGCCTTGGCAAAGCTGCTGGAAAAATAAGGTGAGGACAGGGCCTTACAGAAGCTCGGTCCTGATTCTCAGTTCATTGATTGCAAAAAGCACCTCGCGTTTCGCGAGGTGCTTTTTTTCTGACCGGTCGTCCTCGCTAAATTCGAGGAGACGGTAGAGCCCGTCGCGTATTGTGTCCAGATCGTCGTTGAAGTCGCTTATGAGATGTGTACGGTTATTTTCCATGGTTCCTGTTTTGGTATGACCGAATGAGCAGAAACGCTGTGCCGCCGGCAATCATGAGCAGACACAGAATTTGTCCGGTTGAGATATTGTAGAATGATTCGAGAAGATAGGTGGGCGCCGGGGTTCCATCCCGGGTAATCCGGTACCCGATATCGCTGTCCGGTTCACGGAGATATTCGATGAAGAATCGGAAAACCCCGTAACCGATTGTGTACACCGCAGTAATGATGCCGTTGAATGGACGTTTTTTGCGGAAAATGAACCAGATTATTGCCCACAGAATGATTCCTTCGAACAGCGCCTCATAGAGCTGACTGGGATGCCGGGGCAGATTGACGGTTGCGGCTCCGACGGGAATGGAAAGCCCCAGGTACTCCGTTGTTTCACGAACCCAGGATTCTGAAAGCGGGAAACGCCTCGCGGAGGGAAAGACCATGCCGAGCGGGCTCGTGGTAACCCTGCCGTAGAGCTCCCCGTTCAGGAAGTTGCCAAGACGACCGAAGGTGTACCCGAGCGGTACGGACGCGGCCATGGTATCGCACCAGGCCAGAAATGGTTTCTTGTAACGGATGGTCCACAGCACCATACCGACAATACCACCGATAAATCCTCCGTGATATGACATGCCCTGCAATCCGGCCCACCGGCCCGCTTCATCGAAGGGCCAGAATATCAGCCATGGTTTGCTTCGGTAGAGCCCGGAGGTATCATACACAATCGCTGCAAAGATCCTCGCCCCGATGAGGAGGCCGAAAATACCCCAGGTAAAGAAACTTGCCACTTCATCTTCGGTTACCGGTTCTCCCTGGGCCTGTGCGAGTTCTCCCAGCCGAACCTGTTTCCGGAACAGCACGTAGGCGGTCGCAAAGGCAAAGATGTACATGAGACCGTACCAGCGTAAAAGGGGAAACCCGGGAAAAATTTCCGGTTGTATCCAGGATGGATAAGATAGGCTTAAAAACATGGGCTACTCCTGCGTCGGGGTTGTGTCCTGGATTGGTGAACACACAATCTGACCGGTTGTTTGGTCAAAAATAAAGACAACATGTTGTTTTGGTTCCCGGACCTCATAATATCGTCCGTGACTTTCAAGGATTACTCCGGGATATACGGTGTTTTCAACCCGGATGTGGGAAATATAGTGCGTCTCAAATTGTTCTTTAAGGGTAAATACGCGGACGGTGAGTTTTTCTTTTCTTTTGAGAAGTTCCAGTTTTTTCCGTCGCAGTTCATGTATCCGGGGATTGGTCGGGGGGGTACGTTCCATTTCGACATCAATCTTATCCACTGTTTTACGGATCTGGTCCAGCTCCCGCTCACTTACTTCAATTTTGTCGCTTACCAGGTAGTTTTGACCGAAAGAGATGCTGGTTCGTATCGTTTTTGCGGAGCCAAGCTCCATTACTTCTATCCCTTTTGTTGCCCGGATGTTTCCACCGAGAAGAACTCCCGGGGATCCTTTTATGATAAGCTGCTCATTGGTCTTTACCGTACACTGGAAACAGAATTTGTCCATACGGATGTTTTGTCCGGCGAGGATGCGGGCATTTTCAGCCCAGGTCATGTGAATCTCCCGTTTTGCCCAGACGGTACCCCGCCCAACACCCCTGATGCCTCCGTTCATAAGAACTGAATCTTCCGCGTAGGCAAGGGATGCGGCGGCCGAACCGGTGATGGTAAGTTTTTCTCCGGCTTTGACCGACCGCCCGGAGGCGATATTCCCCACAAGTTCGAGACTTCCCGGGAAAATGATGTCGCCGGTTTTTTCGTCAATATCACAGGTAATGCTTTTGGTATTAGCCACGGAGTAACGATTTCCCGTTACCTGAACCTCTCCGGAAACCCGTGCGGTGAAGAATGCTTCTCCTTCCACAGTTTCCCGGGCAATGGTTTCATCGTGTTCAGGTTCATCAACGGGTTGCGCTGATGTGGAGACAAGGATGTTGCCGAAAACATCGTGTCCGTTTTGACCTTCGGGGAGCTTTTTCAGGGAAAGTATACGGTCTCCGGCGTAGACTGCCACCGGTTCGTCCTCCGACTTGGGATGGACGAGATTGGTGATTTTTATGCTTCCCGGAAGAACCGGCATTTCTCCGCGGAGCACAATTACTTCCACGTTTTCGCCGGTCTTGCGAACATGCTCAATGGCTTCTTTTATCAGGTTGGTGTTTATGGCACCCTTTACTTCCTTTTCCTTGAGGGCATGTGTTGCCAGTTCAAGAGAAAGCGGTTTTCCGGGCCCTTCCTCGCGTTCCAGGATTATGGAAACGGTCATGTTGTCGGGCGTTATTACTACGGTGGCCGAAGCATCCCTGAATGGAATGATGCCGGCCTGAACGCGGGTATCATCCGAACCGGTGTACAACAAGCCGCTGCAATCCGCCCGGAGACCTTCCGGACAGAGTGTGACATTGTCTTTCAGTTCTATTGTGGGGTCGTTTCCGGGGAGCCCCGGAATTTCCTTGCCGAAGACATCGAGCCCGGATGTTCCCGGCTCACTCGGGGAAAACTCAAATATGATCTGTCCCTGTTCCACAAGGGCGAATCGGGCAGCAGTTTTCGGGTTGAAGGGACAGGTCTCCGGACGGACAGAACCACCGGAAGAAAGAACGCGGTCCCGGAGCTGCTTAGCTCCGGGTTCTTCGAGCCACTCCACTACGGGAACCAGCTGGCGGTTTTCTCCCCGTCCCGGAGGAACGCCTTCCGCCAGAACAAGTTCGGGCAATTCCATGTTGGGAGAGTCCCTGAAAGCAAGAATTTCCGTTTTTATCCGTTCCGGGTCCATTCCCTTGACACGGCTGTTGTTGATAACTGCGGAGATGAGCTTGAGATCGAGCTGATTGTCGTTTGTAGACGCCTTGCGGATATACAGGGAGGCCCGGGTTTTATCGGCATTGATATTCAAACGGACATCGAAGGAGGGGTCAATTACCAGGGGAAACGAAAATTCTTCGCCGGGAATTGCCCGGGCTTTTTCAAGATTTCGTTCAAGCCGCTCGTCTGAAATAAGAAAACGGGCCTCGATACCGAGAGCAGCGGTCTTTTCCTTTATTGTCTCAATGATCGGATATTTTTCCAGCGGAAGATCGGGGCCAATCTCCAGATACCAGCGGTTGTTTGCTGCGTTTTTTTCTATTCCCCACGTTTTTGCTGTCATGCATTATCCCGGATATCAGAGTCGGTATCCCTGCTGTATTGCCTGGGAAATCTTGTGTTTCAAGAGTGTATTTTCCCGTCGCAGAACAGACAGTTCGTATTGTTGCGACTTGATCGTTTCGGCAAGATCGCCCATGGAAAGGGCCCCGCTTCCGATCAGATCTTCAACATAATTCATTCGGGAATCAAAATCAATGGAGGCTTCCATCTCCGCGGACTGGAATGTTTCGTCAGTGAAACTGGTAAAGTCCGTTATTTCTTCGGTTTCGGACTGCAGAATCTTGTCGGCAATGCGGTAGACCGCCTGAGAAAGCAGGGATTGGGGTTTGTAGACAATGATTGGCAGACGGGAGGCCAGCGCGGTGTCCTGAACCAGATCGCGGTAAATTACCCCGAGATGTTCAAGTTCTATTGTCAGGTATTCCTTGCAGGAACGGCGTATTTTCAGGGCTTTGTCGGCATCTTTGGGATCGTCGATCATGTTCATGACGAGGCGGGGCCGAAATGCTGCCATACGTTTGGAAAACTTTTCCGCGCTCTCGGGATCAATGCGCGCTATTTCTTCCATCACTTTCGGAATGTACATCCGCTGGAGGGACGAGCTGTCATTTTTAATATCGTTCAGCCAGCTTCGCGCGGGACTTCCTTTTTTGAATGTGGTGAACATCATTCTGAATACGGTATTTTTCAGGAAGAGATAGGCATTGAGCGTTGCGGTTACTGTTGGAGCGGTTACCACGATTCCCGCGTTGGAAAGCAGAAAGAAGTCCAGTATCCCGGTATGGGTTCCTGCACCAAGATCCAGCACAAGATAATCGGCATCTGCGGTAACGAGTTGTTTGGTAAGTGATGATTTCTGGGGAGCGCGAAGGGAGGTAAGTCCCGGAATTTCCGAATCTCCCGCAATAAAGCGGACATTTTCATACGAGGTTTCATGAATAACCCGACTGAAATCGGTAGAACCGGTAAGGAAGGTTCCCAACCCTGTCGCCGGAGATGGAACTCCCAAAACCAGATGAAGATTCGAGGCACCAAGGTCCAGATCCGCAAGGAGTACTTTTTTGCCGGCCTGACCGAGGGCAATGGCAAGATTAGCCGAAAGAAGGCTCTTGCCCACCCCGCCTTTTCCGCTGGCAACAGGAATTATTTGCATAGTATCCGGTTTCTCCCAAAGCAGTATACACCGATAATGGCATCTCCGAGTATAAAAAAGACTGCGGAAATAATAGTTTTAATCAACAGGCCGTCGTCTCCTGCTCCGAAACGGAACATGGTTTGGAGTGCTTCGGCAATAAAGACCGCAAACGCCGGTATTCCCAGCGCTTTTATGAGCGCAACAAGCGGCAGCCAGTGACTGTTTTCTGCTTCATTTGCGGAAAGCATAAAAAAAAGCACCGGCGCAATGATTAACAGCGGAATCCCCGCGTACCAGCTGAGGGGGGTAACATACGCATCAACATCACTTTTCAGAAGAATGAAAAGACGGATGAGTTCATACAGCAGAAAAAACGAGTAGGGAACTGGTCGAAAACGCATTACACAAAGTCTACG
>CAZVEL010000382.1:0-6934 GCA_964626305.1 uncultured Treponema sp.
CCATGTTTCACGCTCCGCAATTGCAGATTCGAAATGCCGGATTTCAGGCGGTCCGGCACCCAATGGGTCGGAACTTAAAAAAACAACATCAAACCGTATATACATACCATTATATTGTCGATGCGCGGCAAGGAAATATTTAGCCGTTTCAATCATTCTTTTCTTCTTTGCCGTGCCTATCACTGTTTCAAGGTCAGTTTCCTGTCCATGCGGCCAGGTTTTCACTTCGACAAAGACGAGGGTGTCACCATCAAGAGCAATTATATCAATTTCACCGCGGCGTGTCCTCCAGTTCCGGGCTACTATTTCCCAGTTTTTTGCGGCAAGATACGATGCAGCCTGTTCTTCACCGGCATCACCGGTCTTTTTGGTTAATTCCGTTTCTGATACTCCGCAGGATCAATGGCACGGGCGATAAAAAGTGTACGATTCTCCATAAGATTAATCTGTTCACCTTCATTGAGGGTAAATGGCCGGGCAAATTCATCAATCAGGATGCGTATAACCGGTCGCAGTGGCGCTTCCCGGTTACTTTCGATTACACGGGCAATACTCGAGTTGTTCATCAGGACAATTGAACCAATGGGATATATTCCCATACTCTGAATCATTGCCTTGATAATGTCGGGATCAAACCGCCGGGCATTGTCTGAAAGAAGGTTCCGCATGGCCTGATATCCCACCATGGAATCCCGATAGGCTTTCGGCGACACCATCGCTTCAAACGCATCAGCTACCGAGATAACACGCGCGCCGATATCAATATTCTGACCGGAAAGCCAGCCCGGGTACCCATCGCCGTCCCATCGCTCATGATGCTGAACCGCAGCCTTTCCCACTTCGTCAGCATACAGAAGCTCATTCACGATCATCTTGTACCCATAAAAGGTGTGGGAACGCATAAGCTGCATTTCAGTTTCGTCGAGAGAACCTTCCTTGCCGATTATGGTATCCGGCACTTTGAGCATACCGATATCGTGGAGCAGGGCTCCGGTCGCAATCTGGAGAACCCGGTGTCGGGGTAGTTCAAGGTGGGTTGCAATAATGATTGAAAGTATCGCTATATTAACCGAACTTTTCGCCAGTTCGTATTCCTTAACATCGCCGCCGAGTATGAATCCAACGATTTCCGAGCGATTATTGTGAACCAGTGTCATCAGCTCATTGACAATCCGGTCTATTCCGCGGGTACGGATCTCACGTTTTTCACGAATATCGGAAAAAACACTGTCCAACGCGGTAATAAGTTCAAAATACGCCCGGTATAAGTCATCATTGGCAAGTACTTCCGGGAGTTTCAGTATCTGTTCCGACGTATACTGTATCGTGTCCAGCTGCGGTATTTCTGTTACCGGTTCCGGTTCCTCTTCTTCTACATCACCGAATTCCTCAAGTTCGTCAAGCTCCGCGAATTCTTCCTCTACAGCGGCAAGTTGGGAATCATCGGTAACCGGTTTGCCGGCGGTAAGGACAAAACTGATTTTCCAGCGATCAAGCGCGGCCAGCTCCCGGGTTTTGATGGCGACCCCTCTGCTAACCAGCATATTTTCACCATCATCGAAAAAAACCGGTGCGGTGAACCGCATACCCTCTTCAAGCTCGTTTCTGAATACTTTTTTCAACACGACTCATACCTCTTCTCAAAACCACTTTCTATTATAATAATCCATCGGCAATGCCTTCTTTAAAAAACGCAAAAATAGCGGCAACTGCTTCCCAGGTTTCTGGAGGAATACAGTTTCCGATCTCGACATCAGATAAAATATCGGCCAAAAGGGGATCTTCGACAACACGTATTTCATGCTCACGGGCAATCTCAAGCAATCGCTTTGCCAGCTCTTTTCTCCCGGAAGCCACAATGACGGGGGCAGGTTCATTACCGGTATACGACAGGGCGACCGCAGATTCATTCATGCTATATCTCCACATCTATTCCGGAATATGGCTCACCGGATGTCTCCGGGGAGCCGCGACGCACACCGGTTATACCGGTGTGCTCTAATGCCCGTTGCAGGTACCATACAATTTTATCTGTAGTTACTGTATCGGGTTCGGGAGTATGTGTATAGATACACAACCCGTCTTCAAGGGTAAAATCCCAGGTTCGGACCCCGTCATGCACGGTCAAAACGGTTCGCAGCATGCGCTCAAGACCGGTATCAATCAGAAACCGGATTGAACCCGTAAGGTTCCTCCCTTCCACCGTCCGCTTGAAGGGATAGGTTAGCCAATGCCGTTCATGTCCCTTTTTTTGATTAATAAATGCCAGAATGTCCCGTTCTCCGGCATCAGTTCCTCCAGAGCGGCCTTCAATGATTTCCATCATGAGGGCAACCAGGCGGTCCTCCGGATCAATCCCCTGCATCACGAGAATTGCCGCCGCTTCGGACGCGCGTTTTTCCCTTCCGGGAAAACGTGAAGCTTGTGCGAGAATGGATTTTAAGAGTACTGAGTCAAGGCGATAGTTTGCGGTTTGAAAGAATGAAAGAAGAAAGCTGCTTACCGGAGTTTGGGGAACACCGAGTCGGGTAAACAGATCCCTGCCGGCATTATTTTGAACCGGGTGGATATACAGGGTTGTTCCGGAATAGTGAATCCTTGCGGAGAACTCTGTTCCCGGCGGGAAACCGGACATACCACTCGCAACAAGCACCTTCCCGCCGATCCGGATTCGAAGCCACCCTTCACCGGCCTTCTCAATAACCTGAACCCGCGCGGTCTCACCATCTGCCGGCAACTGTGTTGAATCGGTAATGCCGGCAATACTGAACCGCGTTCCTGCATTCGGTTCAAACCGTATCATGGACATCCTTAGAAAAAAAGCCGGACATACTGCCCGGCCTTGTCCCGGTTATGCCTCCGGGTTTGGTTTCTTCCTGATAAGTGTCTTGATCTTGGCTGCCTTACCAATCTTTTCACGAATGTAATACAGCTTGGCCCGGCGTACACGACCGGGACGTACCAGTTCAACGTTTGCTATACGGGGAGAATGCATCGGGAAAACCCGTTCCACACCAACACCGTAGGAGTTTTTTCGCACGGTAAAGGTTCGTCCTACACCTGCGTTCTTGAAGCAGATAACCAGACCTTCATAAATCTGGATACGCTCATTCTTACCTTCAACGATTCTGAAGTGAACCTTAACGGTATCACCTACTTTAAAAGCCGGTAGTTCGGACTTTTTCTGCCCTTCTTCAATCTTGTGGATCAGATCCATTCCCATTTTCAAGCTCCTTGAGTAACAACTCAGCCTCGCCGGAAAGAACCGTTGATTCGCGGGCCTTCCCGATAAGGTCAGGACGGAACATGAGCGTTTTCTCGATGCGCTTGCGCAAACGCCACTTCCGTATTTTTTCATGGTGCCCCGAAAGGAGCACCTCCGGAACCGAAAGGCCCCGGAATATTTCAGGTCGTGTGTACTGCGGGTATTCCAGAAGTCCATCCGAATAACTCTCGTCTTCGAGGGACTCGCTTGAAATTACTCCGTCTATCAGGCGGTACACCGCGTCAATGACCACCGTAACAGCCACTTCACCGGAAGAAAGCACATAGTCACCAATCGAAACTTCATCATCAACATACATGTCGATAATCCGTTGATCAATTCCTTCGTACCGTCCGCAGATAAACACCAGTTCTTCTTCCCCGGCGTATTGCCGGGCAAGATCCTGGGTAAACGGTTTTCCAGACGGGGTACAGTAAATAACCCGTTTTTTTTCCGCTGCAGTTCCTTCCCGTTCCGTTTTCGGCTTGACTCCAACTGAATCAAGCGCGAGCGAAAGAGGTTCGGGAAGCATGAGCATTCCCGGGACCCGTTTACCAAGCACGCCGCCGTATGGTTTGTCATCGCAGGTTTTATGCGTGTCATACGCGAAATCGCGTATGTTTACCAGGTTGTACTGTATGATTCCCCGTTCAACCGCTTTAGCCATTATCGAGTTTTCGAAAAAGGCCCTCGGAATATCAGGAAATAAGGTTAGCACATGGAACTTCATGGACTACTCCAGAATCCAGCGGTGCATCAGTTCAACGGTTTTTGCCCTCATATCGACTTCGCCGACAAATTCCTTGCGGAACGGCACAAACCGTTTTTCCCCTCCGGGTACACCCGGAACGGCACCATCGGAAAGAGTAACTTCGAGCAAGTCACTCTCGCCGCCTTTAATTACACCGGTAATCAAACCGACAGAAACGTCGTCGTTAACCAGTACACATTGACAAAGATCACTGACATAAAACTCGCCCGCTTCAAGCGGACAGGCATTGTCGCGGGGAACAAGGATTTCGGCACCGGAAAATTTCTTTGCCGCTTCCGGACTATCCACGCCCCTGAATTTGATTAGTGGTGGTTGTGCCTGCACCCGAATCGCCTCAATTTCAAGACGAATAGGGGTTCCCCCGGAAGGACGCACCAGCACATCGGAAAGACCGTCAAAATGAACTGTCTCGCCGGAAATGCTTTCCACCTTCACATATCCTTCCAGCCCGTGCGGTGAACGGATAATTCCAGTCACCAGCATGTCTTCCGGAACCGGCTCATAAAACCCCTGATGCATTAATCAAGGATTTCCAGAGTTACCCGCTTTCCGGCTTTACCGGACGACGCGCTGAGCACCGTCCGCATGGCCTTGGCAATACGTCCATATTTCCCAATCACTTTCCCGATATCATCCGGTGCAACGCGGAGCTCAAGGATGGAAGCACGATCACCTTCTACCTCATTAACCGAAACCGCACCGGGATCATCTACCAGGGACTTAGCGATGTATTCTACCAAATCTTTTTCCATACTCAATGATTACCCTTTCCGCTGCTTACAGGGTAAATTGCTTTCTGTTTAAAAGTCCGTGTACGGTCGCAGAGGGCTGTGCGCCCTTGTCGAGCCAGGTACGGACCTTGTCAGCATCAAAGGAAAGCTGTGTTTCCTCCGCTTCGATCGGATGGTAGATACCAATTTCATCAAGAGTCTTGCCATCACGGGGTTCTCGGGAATCCTGCACTACAATGCGATAGTAGGGACGAGCCTTGCTCCCGAAACGTTTCAGTCTGATTTTTACACTCACTGTCTATCCTCCTGGGTATTTTCGCCCATAATTTCATCATGATATGTGAACCTTACTTATACCGGAAAAGAAAAAAACCGTCAATATAAGGACTTTCACTGAACTGCGTTTGGATATGTATTATACTGAGGATTATGGATTTACGGTCAAAGCATGCCAGGTTCCTCCTTATTAATGACCGGACACGGGTCTGGGCCATTGCGTTACGCACCGCGTTCTTCTATTTTCTGTTCGGGGTGCTCTGGATTATGCTCTCCGACACGCTGGTCATGACATTTGTTACGGATGAAAAGATCCGTAACGTACTCTTCATGAGTAAGGGCGTGCTCTTTGTTCTTCTCAGCACGGCCTTCCTCTACTCAATTTTCCACCGCTCCTTAAAAAAATTGAGTGACAAGGAGCAAATAATCCGGGAAAGCCGGGATGAACTGTCGGTAATGGTCTACTACGACGCGCTTACCGGCCTGTCCAACCGCCGGAAACTGACGGAACGGCTTCCCGAGTTCATAGCACAGGAATCCACACAGGGAAAGGCACTCCTTTCCCTCGATGTAGATAATATCAAGCTGGTGAACGACACGATGGGGCATGTTTTCGGTGACTATCTCATAGCAAAGGTGGGCCGAAGACTCAATGAAAACCTCCTGAAAGGCGATGAAATTTTTCGTATCGGCGGAGACGAGTTTCTCATTCTCACTCTTTTTTCCCGTCTCGGGGAAATAAACGAACGGGCAGCGGCAATAAACCGTCTGTTT
Organism: uncultured Treponema sp.; assembly: GCA_964626305.1. Taxonomy (GTDB): domain Bacteria; phylum Spirochaetota; class Spirochaetia; order Treponematales; family Treponemataceae; genus Teretinema. Next base: position 5,819 of record CAZVEL010000382.1, read on the forward strand.
GAAGCTCCTTTTTACATTGACTCCGTTCCGATCCACAGCTCGGTCAGCATTGGTATTTCAGTTTACTCCATGCATGGCACAAATCCGGTGGAATTGCTCAAATTTGCCGACATTGCCATGTACCGGTCAAAAAAAGCAGGCAAAAACAGAGCGGTTCTTTTTAACATCAACATGATGGCGCCCATTTCGAACCGGATGCGCATTGGGGAACAGCTTCATTCCGCATTGGGGAACGGCGAGTTTGAACTGTACATGCAGCCCCAGATTCTCCCGGAAACCAGGAAGATAACCAGTTTCGAAGCCCTGCTCCGGTGGAACAATCCCGCGCTGGGAAGAGTCCCGCCGGACATATTCATACCAATCGCAGAGGAGAACCATCTCATTCTGTCAATCGGAGAATGGGTCCTCCGTGAATCCTGCCGTTTTATCCGCCGGATTCATCAATCGGGCTTTCCGAATATCGGTGTTTCAGTCAACATCTCCATTCTCCAGCTCATGCAGCTGAATTTTCCGGTAATTGTTCAGCGGATTCTGGACGAAACCGGTCTGGCCCCCGGGCTCCTTGAGCTGGAATTGACGGAAACCGTACTGATAGAATCCTTTCAGCAGGTAAAAGAACCGCTTGAAAACCTCCGAAGACTCGGTATAGGGCTTGCCCTAGACGATTTCGGCAAGGGATATTCATCCCTGAGTTACCTGGAGCAGCTGCCCATTAATGTACTCAAGATAGATAAAACCTTTGTAGACGGAATCGGTGAAACAAGTGTGGATTGCTCCCTGACCGGAAACATCGTTGAGATCGGGAAAAAGCTTGGACTGCAGGTAGTAGCAGAAGGAGTGGAAACAGCCGGTCAATTGAAATATCTTACCGAACAAAAATGTGATAAAATTCAGGGTTGGATATTCAGCAAGGCGCTTTCACTGGAAGATGCAGAGCAGTTTATCAGGAATAATCTTGATCCTGCCCGATAAAGCGTGCAAGGAAACTCTTCGTCCGGTCGTTTTCGTGAGTGCCGTAAACATTTACGGTTAACGAACAGTTCCCCGGAGCGTCCTTGCCAGTTCTTTCCACACAATCTTGTCCTTCGTATCAAGTGAGGAAAAATCCTCCTGTCG
>CAZVEL010000383.1:0-2611 GCA_964626305.1 uncultured Treponema sp.
TTGAACCCGCGATCTCCGGCTTGACAGGCCGGCGCGATAACCAGCTTCGCTACGCCCCCGTGACGTTGATGAATATAGCCGACTATTAAAAAAGTGTCAACATAATCTTTACATTGACAGAGGATTCCCTGCATGATATTCTCGTTTCTACCATTAATAGTATTTCCAGAAGGATGTTGTATGTCATTACTTAAACAAAAATTTCTGTTCGGTGGAGCAGTTACCATTCTTTTACTGGCGGTTGTTGCTTTTGTTTTTATACCCGCTCTCGGCGGTTCGGCTTCAGGGACGATTCTTGAATTCGGTAAATGGAATGGAGAATCAATCGAATATATCGAGAATTCATACTTAGTACGCCAATTCCAGTATATGGCTAACAATCTCAAGGAACAGGGCGGAGAACTTGATCAGTTTAATCATTACCGAATCATGCGCTCCGCATTTTCTGCTGCGGTACTACGTCTTGCAATCCTTGAGGAGCTTGAGGCAGCGCAATATCATCCATCACAAGCGCTCATTAACCGGTATCTCCTGCCCTATTACATGGACCAGAATGGTAAATATTCACCGAGGATTTTTGAAGAGACACCAGAAATCACTCGGTCTCAGCGGAGAAGTCTTGTTACCGAGGAACTGACAGCTCAACGGTATATTGAGGATGTTTTCGGGACTCCGGACGGGGATTTCGGCCTGAAGATAAGTTCAGGCGAGACTACCCTTCTTGGTCAAATGGCCGGTCCACAGCGCAGTTTCAACTATGTCAGCTTTTCTACAAATGATTATCCGGAGTCCGAGGTGCTTTCTTATGCTCAGGCAAATGAGGATCTTTTTGTAAAGCATTCTTTCACCCTTGTAACCGCTGAGTCCCTTTCTGATATCAAAAATGTTGAAAAAAGTCTTTCCCGTGAGGAAGTATCATTCGATGAGGCGGTTGAGAACTTCTCTACCCGGATTGGGACTGACGAAAAGGGGAATCTTTCCAAATCATTCCGCTCGGATATTAATACGCTCTTCTCTGATGCAGATGATCTTGCAGCCGTTTTGGCCCTTGCACCCGGGGAAATAAGCGAACCGGTTATGGCAGGAAAGGCGTATACACTGGTTCGTTGTGATGAACAGCCGGTTTCTCCGGATTTTGAGGATGCCGCGGTCGTTGCCGCAGTCCGCTCCTACATGAATTTGAATGAGCGTGGCAGAATTGAAGACTATTTCATGAATCAGGCCAAGGCTTTTGCCGAAACTGCCCGTCTTCAGGGTTTTGACAATGCCTGTGAGCTCAATGAGCTCGAAAAGAGGTCTACTCCGCATTTCAGTATCAACTATGGTAATGTGGAGATTCTTTCACAGGTTCCGGTTCAGTCGCATGAGGTGTTCTCCGAAGCGGTTCAAAACGAGGAATTTTTTAAGACCGCATTCAGTATTCCTCCCGCATCCATTTCCGATCCGGTCCTTCTGGGACGACAGATTCTGGTTCTTCAGGCTTCCGAGGAAAAAGCTGCAGATCCGCAGTTGTCCGAGATCATTGCACTTGAGTATGATCAATATGCGTCATCCTGGGCAAAGAAGACAGCAAACGACGTCTTCCTTTCCAGTGACAAGCTTGAGGACAATTTTATGGAAACCTATCTGGAGCATTTCTTAAACCGATCGTGAATGAAGTAGGTAAACCCTGTCTGGTTGAAACCGGGCAGGGTTTTTCAGTTTATTACCGCAACCGCCATCTGTATTCACGGCATGATCCGGCACGTACGCCACGGCTTACTGTGGAGCGGATGGTTATTAAACCTGAAACGCTTGTTGTTTGTTTTTCCCCGCTTCTCGGCTACGGTCTTCCCGAACTTCTTTCGCGTCTTCCCCACGATTGTATGGTTCTTGCACTCGAGGCTGATCCTCATCTCTTTTCTCTTTCCCGGGAACAAATTCCGTCCAGTGTACAGTCCGATCCCCGTTTTTCGCTTTTTAATTACGTGTCCATAGCCAAATTGCTCGGTTGGTTCGAATCAATCCGGCGGATTCCTGTCCGGCGTTGTGTATCCATGGATTGTTCCGGTGGTACTGGTTTAAACCGTGAACTGTACCATAATGCCCTCGCCGCATTGGATTCATTCATTGCTACCTGGTGGAAGAATCGTATGACCATCATGATTCTCGGGAGAAATTTTCATCGAAATCTCCTGAGAAATCTTTCACTCCTTCCCGCCTCTCTCTCCTTTAACAAAGGTATAATAGATAGACCAATTGTTGTTGTCGGGGCAGGGCCTTCCCTTGATACGTCTCTTTCATTTCTGTCCGGTATTCGTAATCGCATTTTTATCCTCTCAGTTGACACCGCCCTTTCTTCGCTCAGAGATGTCGGCATCACACCGGATGCGGTGGTGATTCTCGAATCGCAGTTCTGGATAGAACAGGCATTGTTCGGGTTCAGCAACAGTGGTATTCCGGTGTTTGGTGATCTTGTCGCCCGAAACCGTGCCCTGAGGATTACCGGTGGTCCGATCACTTTTTTTTCAAGTCGTTTTGACGACTCTCCTCTGCTTGTCAGGTTACAGAAAGCAGGACTCCTCCCGGTATCGGTTCCGAGGCTCGGATCCGTGGGGCTTGTGGCCATGCA
>CAZVEL010000384.1:0-4677 GCA_964626305.1 uncultured Treponema sp.
AATGATGTCGGCTTCGACTTCATCGCCCTGGAGGGAGCCCTGCGTGGTGAAAGCACTGCGTTTGCGCGCATTCCAGCACCCGAAGCCGACCGGAAGGGGTATGTGGAGCCGCTCATTTTACCGGATATCGGCAGCCTGTGGATTTCGCAGATGACAACGGGCATGATTCATGAATACCGTTTGCCACGTGTGGTGAACTTGGCGTGTGCTTCGAATGAATCTGTTGTGCAAGCCTCTCCCGGCTTTCTCCGCACTGTGAGCGCCCGCGGTTCCTGGACCAAGGTCATGGCCAGCGATCCTGCCCGGCGCTGGATAGCCGTATCGAACTGGATTACGAATGATGTCGTCATCCTTGAACGCGAGACGGGCATTCTTGTCAAAAAGCTCGTCAACCTGGCCGTCCCGCGGGGCCTTGCTTTCTCAAAAGATGGTGCGTACCTCTTTGTGGCTTCCTACGATGGTAATGCCCTGTATCGTTTTTCGACCGAAAGCTGGAAGGAGACCAAACGCTTTGTCCGCTCCGGTGCTGCAATGCGCCATATCGTTCTTTCTCCGGATGGTTCAAGCCTGTTCGTCAACGACATGCGCCACTCCCGCATATTCCGCCTGTCCACCGCAGATCTGTCACTGGAGAAGCTGTACCGGGTGGATGACCGGAATCCCAACACTATTGATCTTGATCCGGCAGGGAAGCGCCTTTTTGTCTCCTGTCGTGGCCCGAACAACCCCGGGAATTACCTCCTGCGCAGCCCCCGCGACGGACACGTGTATATCATCGATGTCGATACGGGTGATGTACTACAAACTCTTGTAGGCGGGAATCAGCCTACAGGCCTCGATGTGTCTGCCGACGGGTGCTTTTTGGCCTTTACCAATTTTCTCGATGATACTGTTGAAGTCTATGCGTTGAGCGAGACCAGATAACATTACCAACAATTTTGGTAGCAGTACTATACTGCTGCAGGAACCACGAAAATCTTGATTCCTTCGTTCGGAAATCTTGATTTTATCCCGTTGATGATCTCTTTTGTGAGCAACAGGGTGATGTCATCAACATACAGTATGAACATGCAGTTAAGTTCCGGCCAGGTTTCATCGCCGAGCCGTTTTTGTTGTCGACCTTTTCCCTGAACCGACGGGATAAACGTGTAGTAGAGATTCTCATCCGCTTCTTCAAGAGCTTCAGTAATTTCTTCCTCTACTGACTGGTTTGCAATTATTTCGATACGGTACAGTTCTTCACTCATTGTGGTATCCTTCTGGTTTGTGATTTCTCCCTTCTTCCGTTTACCAGTGAATAGACTACCGGAATGAAGAAAAGGGTAATGAGAGTGGACGATATGAGCCCGCCGACAACGGTGAGACCGATCGGCTGGATCATAACGGCATTCTCGCCGCCGAAAAAAGCCATGGGTATCATGCCAAGCATGGTGGTAAGGGATGTCATGAGTACCGGACGGAGACGGGACATTGCGGCAACACGACATGCTTCTCGAATCCGGTATCCACGTCGTACAAGCAGATTAGTATAGTCAACCAGAATAATACCGTTGTTAACTACAATACCTGCGAGCATGACCATCCCGATTGCGGTGAACATGGTCAACGCCTGGCCGGTTATCAGGTGAATGGAGATGACACCGATAAGCATGAGCGGTATGGTCATGAGATTGATAAGCGGATCACGGAATGATTCATAAGTTCCGGCCATGACACCAAAGACCAGCAGGATCGCCATGATGATAATGAGACCGAATGTCGATCCGGTTTCCGCAATGTCCTTCCAGGATCCTTCATAGGAAATGCTCACGGAATCCGGCATGATGAGGTTTGCACCAATGGTTTCCTGAATTCGCTCTTCAATGATATTCGCACGTTCGTTCGAAAGAATGTCTGCCGTAATGTGCAGAATTCTGGTCTGATTTTCCCGTGCTATGCTGACCGGTCCGGTACCCTTGTTCAGCGTTGCAATGTTCGCGAGCGGAATTCTTTCAGTTGAACCTTGTACAAATATTCTCTCAAGATCCGGGAGTCGTGAACGGTCTTCTTCGCTCAGCATGAGGACTACATTGTATTCTTCTCCATTTTTCCTGAAAATGGTTGCCGTGTAACCATTCACCGCTGCATGAAGTTCATTCGCAACGGCGGAGACTGACACACCGAGATCGTAGGCTCGTTTCCGGTCAATGGTAATCTCAACCTGGGGGAGTCCTTCATCGAGATCAATGACCGGTTCGCTAATGCCCGGATTATTCCCGGAAAGAAGATCCCTGATATCATGGGCTATCGAGAGGGCTGTCCCAAGGTCATTACTCCGGAGGGCAATGTCAATATCGGAAGATCCCTGCATTTGCTGTGCAACGCCCATGGAGAACGAGAAGGTTGCGTCGGGATACCGGTCAAATTGTTCACGGAGTTTTTTCTTGACATCGTCCGCGGAATCCATTTGCAGATTTGCTTCCGGAAGTTGTACGCTGATGCTCCCGGTGTATGAAGACGTACTATTCATTCTGCCACCGGTTGCCACGCTGGTAATAATGCTGGTGTATCCATTTATTTCACTTTGTACAGTCTTTTCAAAATCGAGAAGAACCGATTCCGTTTCCTGCAAGGTGGTCCCAACCGGCATTGATACATTCAGCGTTACCGATGAATCGGCAAAACCCGGCATGAGATTGATATTGAGCCGGGGAATCATGACAAAGGAAAGGATCATGGTTCCGAGAACGACTATCACCGTGCTCAGACGGTGATGCAGGACAAACCGGACAGCGGATCCGTAGGCATTGGTCAGTTTTGCGAGAATTGATTCGATACATCGGTCAAGTACAACAAGCGGTTTTACGGTTACCGGTTTTTCATGTCGTGTCGTCAATGGAATCCATTTGCCTGCGAGAACTGGTACCAGAAAGAGCGAGACCACAAGACTGGATACGAGTGCGATAACAATGGTGAAAATGAGTTCCTTGGTTATTTCTCCTATCATGCCGAGACGGCTTTTGAATAAGAGAATTGGAATGAACACACTGATAGTGGTGAGATTTCCTGCAAGTACTGATTTGAACATCTCGCTTGTTCCCAGAATGGCGGATATGCGCGGTTTCGCGCCGCGTTCACGGTACTGCCAGATGTTTTCAATTATTACAACAGAGGCGTCAACAATCATTCCCACACCAAGGATGAGTCCGGTCATGGTCATCATGTTGAGGGTAATACCGGCAAGATTCATTGCAAGCAGTGTCGCAAGTATGGAGAACGGAATTGAAATACTGATTATCAGAGTGCCCCGGAAACTCCGCAGAAAAAGAAAGAGAATGGCCACCGCCAGAAAGAATCCCTGTATTGCGCTTGAAATCAGTGTTGAGAGTGTCGCCCTGATTTGTTCAGTATCATCTGATACTATCTCGAGCTCGATATCTGCAGGTAACGTTGATTGTATTTGCTCAATGCGTTCATAGATCGCGTCTGCTACCTGTACCGAGTTAGTCCCGCTTTGTTTTTGAATGTTTATGTACACGCCGGGGGTTCCGTTTATATACACCGCAGAGGTCTTATCGGATAACCCCATTTTCACGGTCCCGATATCCGAGAGCATGATTACTCTGCCGTTTCGTTCTGTTATACCCGATTCGGCAATTTCCCCGACTGATGCGAATTCTCCAGTTGTACGTATTGCGTAGCTGCGTTTGTTTTCATCGATGCTACCTGCGCTTAGCTCAACATTCTGCTTTGCAAGCGCTGCGGACACATCCATGATGGTGAGGTCATAGGCATCCAGGCGGTTTTGTGAAAGCTCAACGCGGATAATTTTGTCCCGTCCTCCCGAAACACTTGCCTGTGCAACTCCGTTAATCTGTTCAAGACGTCCCTGAATTTGATCTTCGGCAAAAACCTTGAGTTCTTCTTCCGCCCGGTTTCCCCGAATGGCGATACGCATGATCGGCATCTGGGACGAATCAAATTTGAATATGGTTGGGCTGTCGGCATCATCCGGCAACGCTCGGCGTACCCGGTCCAGTTTGTCACGGATATCATTGGTTGCGGCCTCAAGATCGGTTCCGTACTCAAATTCGAGTGCTACGGTCGAGTTCTCCTCAGAAGAAGTTGAGGACAATGACTTTAAATTACTCACATTCACCAGTGCGCTTTCAAGAAGCGAGGTCACTTCCTTTTCAACTGACTCCGGCCCGGCGCCCGAATAGGTTGTTTGAACCATGAGGTACGGAGCGTCAACATCAGGGAAAAGATCAATGGCAATATCACTTGTCGTAAAAAGGGCTATCATGCCCAAAAGAGCAAATACAATTATCGTAAGAACGGGATGAGAAACTACTGTACGCGTCATTTTCATTGTTGTGTTCCTTCTCTTTCTTGTGCGGTGATATCACGTACTGGTGTTCCTTCGGAAAGGGACTGAATCCCTTCATTGATAACCCGCACTCCCTCTTCAAGACCGGAGAGGATGATTGTACGGCCGTCAACCGAAACATCCGGGTTAACTGTTCTTTTTCTTGCACGGTTTTCTCCATCAATGGTCCACACGAAATACTCATCATTCTGCTCCTGTACTGCCAGTTCAGAAACGGTCAGGGCATTCTCGTGAATACGGGTGTCCAGCTGAAGACGTACAAACATTCCGGCGTTTATCCGTGAATCAGTTTTATCAAAAATCAATGT
>CAZVEL010000385.1:0-4428 GCA_964626305.1 uncultured Treponema sp.
CAGATGATATGCGCGTCGTCCTGGGTAAAACCGCGCACGCGCATGAGGCCGTGCAGGGTGCCCGATCGTTCGTAGCGGTACACGGTGCCGAGTTCCGCCCAGCGCAGTGGCAGGTCGCGGTAGGAGTGCGCACCGTTGTTGTAAATCATGATATGGAAGGGACAGTTCATCGGTTTGATGTAGTAGTCGTCTTCGTCAATTTGCATGGGAGCGTACATGCCATCCTTGTAAAAGCTCAAGTGACCGCTCGTTTCCCAGAGCCAGGATTTTCCCACATGCGGAGTAAAGAGAATTTCATAGCCGTTCTTGTAGTGTTCGTCGCGCCACCAGTTTTCGAGCGCCACGCGGAAGCGGCCTCCCTTGGGGTGCCAGTAAATAAGGCCGGGCCCCGCGTCTTCCTGTGTGGAGAAGAGATCGAGTTCCTTGCCGAGCTTCCGGTTGTCGCGTTTTTCCGCTTCTAGCAAAAGGTTCAGGTAGTCCTTGAGCTCGTTCGGCTTCTGGAATCCGTAGCCATAGACCCGGGTGAGCATGGGGCGCTTTTCGTCGCCGCGCCAGTAGGCTCCGGCGATCTTCACGAGTTTGAAGGCCTGCGCGTTGAGTTCTTTGGTTGTCGCGACATGGGGACCGCGGCAGAGGTCGCGGAAGGCGCCCTGTTCGTATACCGAGATGATCTCGCCTTCGGGGAGCTCGTCTATGAGTTCAAGTTTCATGGGCTGGTCGGCGAAGAGTTTTTTTGCTTCCTCCCGGCTTACTTCCCGCCGGGTAAACTCGCGGCCTTCGTTGATGATCTTGCGCATGGCGCTTTCAATTGCCGGGAGATCATCGTCGGTAATGGGGCGGGGGAGTTCCATGTCGTAATAGAATCCGTTATCGATCGCGGGACCGATTCCGAACTTTGTTCCGGGGAAAAGAATGGTGACCGCTTCGGCCATGACGTGCGACAGGGAGTGCCGTACGGTTTCCAGTGCCTTGTGTGCTTCGTTACTCATAACAACCTCCAGAGTTTCCGGCATGAGCGTTTCCGGAAACAAAAAACCTTCGGACCTTGCGTCTTCACCGAATCCGGGAATCGCAAGGATCCCTGAGATCTTGCGATCTCTTTAATTCGGCAAGGACGAAAGATCCGAAGGTTCGGTATGCTTCCGCGGTTCCACCCTGCTTCGGCCTGCCATGACAGCGGCCGCGCTCATCGTCCGTAACGGGGACAACCGGCCCGAAATACTAAGCGGATTGTGTAAGCAATCCGCCTTCATCCGGGCAGCTCGGGAGTGGTTTTCGACCGGTCCGTTTCGTCCGCGCGCTCTCAATCGCGTCGCGCGGTCCCTCATACGCCGGTTTCCGTCTACTCGTCTCCGTCAAAGCCTGTATGTATGGAAGAATAAGAAAGACCGGCGCTGATGTCAAGTGGCGTCGGCTGTCAGGTGACGGCTTTCAGAGCTGGATGCAACAAGCGGGATTAAAAAAGTTCCTGTTGATCGCTGCGGTGCATTTTTTCCTTCATCGGCTTCGCGTAACTCGATGAAATGCCGTATTTTTCACGAAGCGGATTTACCACTGTCTGGTACAGGGCATCTTTGTACGCCGGATCGGCTCCACCTTTTTTGTACAGATTCTGGAGCAGGGGATACTGCGAGGGGAACTGGCGCTGCAGGTTATCAAAGAAGAAGCTACGTGTTTTCCCGCGAAGGTAAAGAACGCCCGGAAGCATGTAGTGCACCTGTGCCTGTTGCGCTTCCCGGCAGAGATTTTCGAAGTTCTCCAGACTGTCGGTGATATACGGAATGATGGGCATGGTGTGTAATCCGACGGACGCATTGGTTTTCCTGAACTCCCGAAGCATGGCAAAGCGGGCGGCGCTGGATGCCGCGCCCGGTTCAATTTTGGTACGGACTTCCTCGTCCATGGTGGTGATGGTGGACGCGATATTGATGTAGGTAATTTCTGCCAGCCGGGCAATGAGGTCGTAATCCCGGAGGACGAGATCGGATTTGGTGGAAATGATTGCTGGTGTCTTGTACTTGATGAGAAGCTTGAGAATATCCGGCATGAGTTTCAGTTCAGCTTCCACCGGTTGATAGCTGTCGGTAACTCCGCCGATATTGATGACTTCCCGGTTCCATGAGGGCGCCGAAAGTTCCCGTTCAAGCAATTCGACAATGCCGGTCTTTGCGTACACGCTGGAGAAGTCATCATCTTTCAGATACGTATGTGTATACCGGGCATAGCAGTAGGTGCAGGCATGGGAACATCCACGGTATATGTTGAGATCCCATCCGTAGGGGATTTTCCGTTTGAGTTTGTTGAGCGCAGTGGCGCAGGGAAGCGGTTTGATTGAATCAGGCATCATACAGGGTGAGTCCGTGGAGTTTGCTTATCAGAACGAGAGGATGATCTCTTTCTGGTTATGGCAAGGTCAATATCAAGACGTACCTTTCCAAAGTATTTCTTGAGTTTCTTTGTTGTGCTTTTTTTTGAGTGAACTCGCTGTCTATTGTTCACTGAAGGCTCCCGGAAAGAAGTATAACGGGTAAAGTGGGTATTGTCCTGAATTTTCTTTACGGTTGTTTATCATTAGCGCAAAGTTCATGTTATACTCTCCCCGTACTGCGTTTCAGGAGGTTGCTATGATGCATCGCTTTTCGGGATTGTCCCGGCTGTTTTTCTTTTTTTGTGCGTTTTCCGGTCTGTTTTTTTCACACAAACCGGCCTCGGCAGAAGAAGGGATTCCGCAGAGGCCCTTTACCAAAGGGGTGAATCTTTCCTCCTGGTTTGAGGTTTCCTCCGCCGGGCAGATTCTGGTGAACCGCCATGGACCGGAAGACTTTGCCGCGCTCAAGAAACTCGGTATTGAAGTAGTCCGCCTGCCGATCAATCTCCACCCCATGACCTCGGGTGCTCCCGACTTTACCATCGATCCGCTCCTCTTCGAGTTTCTCGATATCGCTCTGGATCGGGCCGAACAAGCAGGCCTCTATATCATTATTGATAATCACACCTTTGATCCGTCCGTTCCGACGGAACCGGAGGTGGAAAAGGCCCTGCACAAGGTGTGGACCCAGATTGCTTCGCGGTACCGTGATCGTTCCGACCGGGTGCTCTACGAGATACTCAACGAACCGCACGGAATCAGCCCGAAAAAATGGGCGGCAATACAGGGCCGGGTTATCGAAACCATCCGCGCGGTTGATGACCGCCACTGGATAGTCGTGGGTGGCGCGAACTTCAACAGCTATAATGAATTGAACGGACTTCCGAAATATACTGACGACAAACTCCTGTATACCTTTCACTTTTATGACCCGTTCATCTTTACCCATCAGGGTGCGTCCTGGACTGACCCGCCGCTTACCCCGCTTGCCGGGGTTCCCTTCCCTCCGGGAGCGGCGCCATCTCCGAAAGTTCCGCGGGAGCTTCGTAATACCTGGATTTCTGGGAATCTCAAAAACTACTCACGCGACGGAAGTCCGGAGCAGGTAACAAAAGCGATTGATATTGCCTGGAAGTTTGCGAAAAAACGTAACGTTCCCGTGTTTTGCGGCGAGTTCGGAGTATATGTTCCGAACAGTTCACAGAGCGACCGGGCGCGATGGTATGCCCTTGTGGGGGAGCATCTTGAAAAACGCGGATTTTCCTGGGCGCTGTGGGACAGTTTCGGTTCCTTCGGCATGTTTATGCCGGGAGCCGGGACGCGGTTTGAATCCGACCTCGACACCGATGTAACTGACGCGCTCGGTCTGAACACGCCCGTTCAGGTGTCACGCAAAACCGAAGCACTGTCCGGTCCGGTTGTTCTCTACGACGACTATCCAGCCGGACGTATGCGGTTTTCCGGGTATGTGTCTCCAGAAGGAACCATCAGTCTCTATGAACGGGACGCCGCGCGGGGACAATACGCTATTCGTTTGGCGAATCTCGACCGCTACAATCACCTGGGACTCATTTTCCCGGCGCCGCAGGATATGACAAACCTTGTTAGTGAGGGCTATGAACTGAGATTTTATGCCCGAACCACCGCGAAGGACACGCGCTTTGATGTCCGCTTTGTGAATCCGGATGCCGGTCCTGACGATATGCCCTGGAGAATGTCCGCCACCATTGATTCGGAAATGCTTCCGCCGGACGGTGAATGGCACCGTATCCGTATTCCGCTTTCCGCGATGCATACAACCGGGGCCTGGAAGAACGAATGGTTCCCGGACGCGGGAAATTCATTTGACTGGGCCCGTGTCTCGCGGTTTGAGGTCGTTCCCGAGCATCATGATTTTCACGGCATGGAATTTCTGTTTGACGATATTGTGATCGAGAAGTAAGATCGTACACATGCCGGAAAAACTGAAAGTAATCAAAACGAAAAAAGACCGGGACGCGTATATACAGCTCTGCAGAACCTGTTTTGGTTCAGACATGAACTGGCAGGAGGTCATGTTT
>CAZVEL010000386.1:0-3813 GCA_964626305.1 uncultured Treponema sp.
TTCCTGGGGCACCAAATATCTGCTGATTGCAGATCCTTTTCTCAAGGAATTCGGTCTGGTAGAAAAAGCGGTTGTATCTCTGGAAGAAAAGGGTATTTCTACCATCGTGTTCGACGATATTCCATCCGCTCCCACGTCGGTAATGCTGGAACAGGCTCTCGCCCTTGGCCGGGGAGCCCATGTGCATGGAGTTATTTCTCTGGGTGGGCTCAAGACGGCGGCGCTGGGCCGGGCTCTTGCCTCCCTGTATAACGAGACTCACGATATCTACGATTTTCTGGCCGGGGCACAACCCTTTTCAGGCTCGTTGCCATTTATAGAAGTTCCGTCCACATGCCGGGATCCTTTTGTTTTTATGGACCGTACTCCAATCGTGGATGCGCGCAGCCGGCAAATCCGTTTGATGAAAATCCAGAACGGGGTATGCAAAGCTGTCGTTATTGATCCGAATCTCTATATGAACATGTCGCCGAATACCGCGGTTTCAATGATTTTTCATGCTATCGTTCTAGCGGTGGAAGGGTATGTATCAACCCGTTCCAACTTTTTTTCAGAGACCATGCTCGGAAAGGCCATAGAATTGTTACTACTTGCTCTTGACCCGGAGCAGAGCAAACTGGTGGGAACTCCCTCGGAAATGCTGGTTGCCCAGGGTGGCTGTATGGCTTCCATGGGCGTAGCGGTGAGTTCTCCCGGTGTTGCAACGGCGATTTCGCTTGCCTGTAATGCCCGGTACAGGACTTCCACCTCGCTCGTCTGTTCAGTTCTTCTTCCGTATATCATGGAAGATGCTGCTCGCGCTAAAGTTGATAAAATAGTGACGATAGGAAAAATGCTTGGTGTTTCCGGCGCCGGACTTAATTCGAGCGAAATTGCCCGTGCGGCTATAGATGATATTCGCCGCCGTCTTGCCCTGGCCGGTTTGCCAACGCGGCTCAAGGATCTTGAGCTGACGATTGATCAGCTGGTTCCAGTAGCGGAAGACGCTGCTGCGCTGGATCTCATGAATTATATTCCCCGTGCAATGTCCAGCGATGAGCTCTTTGATCTGGTCAAGCAGGCTTATTAGGACGGTGCGGTGATTCCTCTCTACAAGCTCGAACGACTCCCTCCGGGTCAGCGACGGAGAAAGCTGGTGCGTCTTCTCACTGAGTGGGAGCGGCGATTGTATGCTCTTCTGTCTTCCGGAAAAGAGGGTCTTTCGGGGTCCGACATCACGTATTTGCTCGGTATCTGTCGTCTTGTTCTTGAAGATTCCGCAATCAATGAATCGGTTCTTACCGGTGCGGACAGGAGCCTGATTCTTTGTGCACCGGATAAAACCGGTTCCATTCTTCCGCAGGACGTGCTTCGTCTTTGTAATCATGCCCGCCATGCCCTTGTACATGCTACCGGCGCTCTTCCGGCCGACTGGGATTTCGTGCATCCGGTTACCGGACTACCGGGAGAACGGAACTATCATCCTGGAATGATGGTCTACGCGGAAGATCTTCGCTCCCCATTCAATATGGGGTCCGTTTTCAGAACGGCGGAAGCCTTTGGCGCCGACCGCGTGCTTCTTTCCCCCGGGTGTGTTTCTCCGGAGCATCCCCGCTCGTCCCGCTCTGCAATGGGTTGTGTGGAATATATTCCCTGGGAACGTTGTTCTCTTGATGACCTTCCGGAAAATATTCCGGTCTTCGCGCTTGAAACGGGTGGAACTTCTTTGCGGGAATTTGTTTTCCCCCGTAATGGTGTGGTTGTTATCGGATCAGAGGAACTCGGGGTTAGTCCCGAAACCCTTGAACGGGCTTCGTATGGTCGTGTTTCAATTCCTATGACAGGTGTCAAGGCGTCAATAAATGTGGGTGTTGCATTCGGAATTCTTATGTGTGCCTGGGCTGACTATCTTGACCGTTCGTTGTCGAATGCGCGTTGAAATCCGGCACATATTTTTTGGAGATGAGTTTCAGACTCAATGTTGAATCGTTTGAGCAGCACGGGGTCAATCTGGTAAAATTCGATATCTTCTTCCTGATAATGGATCATGAGATCAGCGAGATTAACGGTGGCGGCCAGATCACGGTATTCCACGGGGGACTGATCAACCAGATGATGGAAGCGAATTGCAGCAACCAGCGCTGGGGGGAAGTTCCATTTTTCTGCGAGCGCCGCACCAATTTCTGCATGATTGATGCCGGTTAACAGGGTGTTGAATACGCTGTCGGGAATGTTACGGGTTTTCTTTACTGCTTCAAGTTTTTCCAGAAGATCCGGATACAGGGCACTGAGTACAATCTTTCCCAGATCATGAAGCAGTCCGCATACATAGGCATCCTCGGTAACAACTCGGTTCTTCAGGAAGTTGCGTGAAAGGTTGTAGGCAAAAAAGCCCGATTTGTATGAATGCTCCCAGAGGTGTTTTTGCTCATCGGTAGACGGTCCTAGAATGTTTATGGATCCTATGGAATAGAGGAGATTTTTATACCCCGGATTCCGACCAGTTTTACTGCCTCGGTAATGCTCGTGCATTTTTTTGCAAGAGAGAATGCGGCGGAATTAACCAGCTTGAGAAGATCGGTTGTAAGCGAAACATCATTGCTGATATGCGCCGCAATATCTGAAAGCTTGGAGTCAGGATCATTGAGGAGCTTTTGAATCTTCGCGATATTCTCCGGGAACTGCGGTAACGCATTGATGTAGGAAACTACTTCCCGGGTAAGCTCGGTAATGTGCTGCTGGGTTAAAGTATCAACCGGCATGGTGATACGCGTAATGGTTTCACCGTTCTCAACGAGCACTTCATAGTTCTCGTCGTTGAGGCCGACTTTTTTGAGCATGAGAATCATGATGACGAGTCCGAGTCCGGCGCCTTCAGAGTCGTCCATAACCTGAGAGAACGCTTCTTCGAGACTCCCGAATTGTCGGGATCGCGCAATTTTATCAAATACGCGTTTGAACTCGATCTTGTTCATTTCTGAATTGTTCCGGATCTCAAGGACGATGGTGTCGTGTTTAATCTGCATGACTACTTTTACATAGAGACCGGCTTCGCGTTGCAAACGGAGGTAGTAATCTATGTTTGAAAGGGTCTCTTCCTTGAAAGTCTTCATGCCTGTTTCGTAATCACGGATATTGTTGATGTCCAGTTTCTTTTCTGCAAAATACACGCGTTTGGTGTTTGCTTTTTTTGCATTTGCAGTGAGTTCGTTGATACAGTAGCTTAAATAATCTTTAAGTCGTTCCTGGTTCAGTTCCTGGAGAAACAGGGTAAGGATTTCCGTTATATATAACTCTATCTCATGTGGTAACGTATATGTTGTTATGGAAAGAGGAACGCCCATGCGGGTAGCTTTTTTGATTTTTTCGGAATCAACCGTTATTTGACTTTTTGAAACCATCGCAGTTTAGTGTATCGCAGGATGTGGATTTTTACCAGTATAAAACGGTCAGATTTGCTTCTTGAAATTACGCATTTGTTGTGCATGAGCCAGCAATGCTTCCCGAACTTTGTGTCCGAACTCTTCCGGGCTAACGTGAGCAAGGAGAGAGATGCCTTCTTCAACAGTATCTATTGCCCAGATATGAAAGAGTCCGTCTTCCACGGCGGTTTGAACACGGTCCGACGGTATAAGATTCGGCAGATTACGACGGGGGATAAGGACTCCTTGTGTTCCGGTTAGTCCAAGGATGGAGCAGGTTTCAAAAAAGCCTTCTATTTTATCGGGTATTCCCCCAACCGGTTGTACGTCGCCCAGCTGGTTCAAGGATCCGGTAACCGCGATGTCCTGTCTGAGCGGAACTTGCGCTATGGCAGAAAGGAGTGCGAAGAAT
>CAZVEL010000387.1:0-9516 GCA_964626305.1 uncultured Treponema sp.
GACGTTGAACGAATACACCAGAGCGACGGATGGACATACCGGACCCCGGTTATGCGTTCATATCGAGATGCCATGATCGCTGAAATACAGAAAAACAGATGGTCAAACAATTCGGTTTCCGAATTTCCCGTGGATGCCTTCCTCGTGCAGCTCAAGGAAGGTTTACAGGAGCTGTCTTCAAAAGATAATCCGGAGGTGGCCTATCACGAGGTAATGCTCCCTTTTTTTGCCTGGTTTCAATGGGAACATGACTTGCCCCCGGGTGAAAAAAGCCGGAAAAAAGCAATTCAACTTGCACTTGACATGATTGCGGGATATACTGCTGTATCATGAACAAAAGGTTTGTTACCGGTTACAGTATCTTCGCATTTCTGGTTCTGATTTTCTCTATCGCGTTCTTCTCGGTTAGCGTGTATTCGGAGCTTCAAAAGGGAGACGGGGAAGCCGATCTCAGTTTTTCCTGGATTACCAGAAGCACAGCCCTTTCGGCCGTAACAGACGGTTTCATGAGCGACCAGTTCGTTACAAAACTGACGGATACCTGCCGAAAATCCCGTTCGCTTGTGGCATTCATGATAACCACGCCGTCCGGCGTGGCGTATGCCTGGCCTGACCGATCGGAGCAGATTTCCTATACTGCCAATGGTGAAGCAGTAATGACCGGTTCTTCCCTTTTTATGCGGACCTTCAGTACCGAGCTTGATATTCCCGACCATTCCGGTCCCCCGGTCGTCGCTACCGCAGTAATGTACATCCTCCATCCGTCGGCCATATTCAATGCCAGCCGGCTTTCCTTCCTCATAACGCTGGCCCTTATACTGGTTACACTCATTGTCATTCTTGCCTGGTCACCCGCAAAGGAGACAAGAAGGAGTTTTGCGGGTGTCAAAGCTGAATATGAGGAAGAGAAAATGGTTCAGCCTGAAATTGGTGAACTGGATACGGACAGCATGGAACGGGTTACGGTTCCTCCCTTCGAAGATACCGCCGCTGCTGAGGATTTCGGTTTCCCCTTTGATGAGCCGGACAGCGGATTTGCCAATTATGATGACAGTGACATTGGCGAAGAAACCTATCATGATTTTGAAACCATGGAAATCCCGGAAGCGGAGTCTGCTTCCGGAGATGAATTTCCCGCAGATGAACCGGATATCGAATGGTTTGGCCGTGATACCAGCAATGAGGATGAACCGGAGGATGAACCGGAGAATTCGAACAACCAGCAGCCGGAAGGACTTTTTTCTCCGGCAACAGGGGTCGGCTGGGAAGAATACTTGAAAGAACGGCTTGATGCTGAACTGGTACGCGCTGCTTCATCGGAACAGGATCTTTCCCTCATGGTTGTACGCGTATCCGGTACAAAACATACTGATCTTGTATCACGCAGGATTGCACAGTCGTTCCTGGACCTGATCAAATTCCGTGACATGGTTTTTGAATTCGGTGTGGACGGATTTGCCGGCATTTTCCAGAATGTTACGCTTGACAAGGCCATGAAGCTTGCTGATGAACTCTATGAACAGATTGATTCACTTCTCATGGAATCCGGATATGACAGTCAGATTACGATAGGTATTACAACAAGAACCGCACGACTCATTTCGGCGGAAAGAATGCTGGATGAAGCGGTCGCCGCTGCGGCAAAGGCCGTTGCGGAACCCGATCTTCCCATCGTCGCGTTCCGGGCAAATCCGGACAAATACCGTGATTTTGTGGCCGGTAATATCTAGATTCTGTCATTACCGGGAAAAAAAAGAAAAAATTAAATTCATTGTTTCCGCGGGAATTATCCACGCTGCGTCATGAACGTCTTCTGTCATGATCACATGGTCAGCGGAAAGTCGTGAGAATTCTACGGTTGTTGTTGAAAGATTCCCGAGCTCCAGGTCCAGTTTCCATTCAGGTGTTGCGGGTATGTTGGTAATGTCTGTACAATAAAGCTCTTCCAGGGCTCGCTGAAGGCCTTCCAGCGCGTTCCGCGGGAGAATTTGTGGAGTTGCCCCATCCTGTGAAAGAACAGCGCGCTGAAGGCCGGTTTTTGCAAATATGGTAGCAAATGGCTGTACGTCTACCCAGCGTGCCGTCCTGCTGTCCAGGAATGGGTGAATCCCGTTATCAGTTCGATATACTACATCATCATCACAAGAAATATATCGGAACTGCTCAGTCCTGTCCGTTTCTCCGAAAAAGATGGTTTTTTCAGGTCCATTGCGCACTCCGCTTTCCAGACGGTATCGCGCCCGGTTTCCGGTATTATGGACCCTGTGGTCACGGATACCGGTGTCGGTGACGTCATGCGTCCGGGAAATCTCGGTGAGAAATGCTGTAAACCTGATCATATCTACCGGATAGTACATGGTGCCGTCAAGAGTAAGCTGCCATTGATCACCGTTACGGACAAAATACAGGGGAAAGCCATCTTTTTCCTGAAGCAGAACATAGTCGGGGGAACCGTCTGCAAGAAAGGTACTCGTCGGTACAGTAGCGGGACCCTCCTGTGCTGTTTGGTGAACAGCCAGTGCCGCGAGAAGTGCTACGAGAATTATGGCGATGCACAACTCTTTTTTCATGGAAAAAGCCTCCGCAGCAGGGGGAAAGACGCCGGCTGACGTCGTTTGAGGATACTCAGATAGTCACGTCCTGAAATCCATTCGATACTGTTTATAAAAAACAGGAGATTGTCCCAACCTGCGGTAAAATCAACGAGCGATGATACGGCATGTTCGTCGGCAATAACTATGAGACGAGAACGGTCATCCCTGATTCCACCGAACAGCACCTTTTCGTTACCGCTCCAATCAGTATCGCTGGAGATTGTCAGCGGGTGTGTATCAAAGGGAGGTGTCCCGATTTTGGCCGTGTTACCAGTCTGTACCAGGGGCAGAAAATCCGCGTCCTCAAGGATGACCGCTGATGGCCAATACAACTGAAGGGAAGAAACTCCCGAGAAAACAGGATGATTTTCCAAGAATCCTGATTCTGGTATCTGTACCCAGTAGGGATAGGGAACCGTTTGTACAGACGATCCATCGAGTGAATTCATTATAATTGTGTAATGGTTGTTGTCCCGGACAAGCGTATTGGTAACGGTTATTCCCTGTTTCTGTAAAAGATTGATAACCTCGTCATCTTTTTTTGGACGGGCAGACCAGTCCCCCTCCATGTCAATTTCCGTTCCTGAAATCATGATCAGGGCATTCCCTCCCCTGTCGAGAAAAGCATCAATTGCACAGGCTGTTTGACGGTCGATGTGGCGGGATCCTTGAACAATGAGTGGAATGTGTTCATCCAGATTCTCCACGGGAGTCCGTACCGGAAAGGGATCGAATCCCGCTTTCTCCAGAAGTATCTGCAGGTCATTCTGTCCGTATCCAGATTTTTCTGGAACAAGAAGCTGTATCGGATATTCCCGGGAAGAGGCTATCAGTGACTCAAGAGAACGGGTCAGTTCATATTCGGCAAGGGTATGTTCGGCAAGGACCGGAACGAGTCGGCTGGATCCCCGGTACTCGAGAAGAAGTCCGGAATATTCTCCGTTTTCCAGGGGCTCCAGACCGAGTTTCTCGGGAAATTCAGGTGACATTCCCGCCCGCGGGTTTTGTGTAAATACTCTGAGGTGTTGCGGATTTGTTTGTTCATATTGCTCAAGAATCATAGCAAGTGGAATACCGGAAAGGCTTTCAGCGAACGAATCCGTCCGGTACCAGGTAATGATGCACTCTGACTCAAGCCGGTCAAGCAGGGACTGTGTATAGGGTTTGAGTGTGAAAACGTGATCCCGCGATACGTCCATGGTAAATGTGCCGGTGTTTCCTGATGCGGCGAAAAGGGAGATCGCCGCGATAAGGGTAATTTGTACGGTTTTCCGCTGTAATCGGGAACTCAGAATTGCAACAGCGGCAAAGTAAAAGACAATCCAGAAAACATCCAGATACTCTCCTGCAAGAGCGTACACGATACGTGTTACTGATACCGGGCGTAACGGAGGTATGATGTGCGAAACAGTGGTTATCAGGAAAAAAAATAAAATACCGTGAACAGCCGGAGCTTTTGCATCCGTACGCCGTGCGCGAAGACGGCAGGCGGACAGAAAAACAAATAGTACCAACATATGCAGAAGGAGCAGAAGGATTCCGTTCATGCTTTGCCACCACCCGGAAATTTATCAGTTCTCATATTCTATGGGGATCACCAGCCGGTCACGGCTCAGTACCGTATCCGGGAATACAGCCCTTGCTTCTGAAAGAAGATGTTTGAGATCAGAATCAGTATACCGGGGGCTGTAATGTATGAGGGCCTTTTTCCTTACATTACCGTCACGGGCAACGGTTCCCGCCTGTTCCGCGGTCATGTGTTTTTTTTCGGCCGCGGTTTCCGCAAGGGCTTTTTCAAACATTCCTTCACAGACGAGCAGATCCGAATTTTCAACTTCGTGCGCAATTGATGGCAGGTATTTGGTATCGGTTACATAGCTGAATTTTCGCCCTTTTCGGGGAGCACCCAGCACCTGATCCGGTACAATGGTTGCACCCGATTCTGCGGTTACCGCTTCTCCATTTTGCAAACGGGACCACAGCGGGCCGCAGGGAACTCCGAGTTCTTTTGCCGCTTCAGGATTAAACTGTCCGGGTCGATCATATTCCTCAAGTGTGTATCCCACGCAGGTTTTTGTGTGCTGGAGAGGAAACGCCCGTACATGAAAATCCTCGCCCTGATACACAATACCCGGTTCAGTTATTTCTTTTACAATTATCTGATAATTGATGTACATGTCCAGAACCTGACGGCTCGACTTGATATATTCGGCAATTTTGGGCGGTCCGAAAATATACAGAGGATCATCCCGGTCCACCTGAGAAGACAGCATGAGAAGACCGGGCAGGCCGGTAACGTGATCTGCATGGGTATGGCTTACAAAAATCGCATTTATCTTTTTCCAGCGGAGATTGAGCCGGCGCAGGGAAACCTGTGTGCCCTCACCACCGTCGAAAAGAAACAAGTCCCCTTCACGGCGCAGCAGGACGGAAGTAAGATGCCGGTATGGAAGCGGCATCATGCCGCCACAACCGAGAATAAAGGCTTCAAGATTCATGGTTTTGAAGTATATCGGAACCGGGTCTTCTTGACAATGGAATGCCTATTGATACAATTAGTGTATGATAAACACACTGCTCATCATTGACCCGCAAAACGACTTTTGTGATCCCGCTGGTGCACTCAGTGTTCCCGGTGCGGACGAAGATTGTGCCCGCCTTGCATCGCTTATCCGGCGTAATATGGCAAAGCTGGATTCAATTCATATTACAATGGATTCTCACCATCTTTACCATGTGGCCCATCCGATATTCTGGCTGGATCGGGACGGTAACATACCAGATCCTTTCACCATAATAACTCTCGAAGACATCCGGAACGGAAAATACCACGCAGCGGTTGATCAGTATCGCCGGTACGCAGAAGAATATGTGGCAACCCTGGAACAGACCGGGAAATATAATCTGTGTATCTGGCCGCCGCACTGCCTTATAGGAACCTGGGGGCACAATGTTTATAAACCGCTTTCGGAGGCGCTGCATGAATGGGAATTGAGTGTTCCGGGGAGGGTTGTCGATTATACCTACAAGGGAAGCAATGTACGAACCGAACACTACAGCGCCATACGCGCGGAAGTATCAGATGCCTCCGATCCCGGGTCAAGAACAAACTTTGCCCTGATTGAACGACTGAAAACAGCGGACAATATCGCTATCGCCGGTGAGGCTTTTTCACACTGTGTGGCAAATACAGTACGGGATCTGGTTACTACCATTCCGGTTGAAAAACTCATTGTTCTTACGGATGTGAGTTCTTGTGTTACCGGTTTTGAACATCTCGGAACCGAATTCATGGAGGAAGCAGCTTCGATGGGCATACGCCTCATGAGTTCGCAGGAATACCTTTCCTGAGCAGCTTGCGGAGTTTTTTAAACCATACCAAACGGAACCATTCCGCAAGGGAATAGGCCTGATAGTGAGCGTGTTTCAGCGGCATATCCAGACTCCCTGTCCGGTGCACTACCCTGCCTCCAAAACCGGTCTTGAACCGGTACAGTCCGTGCATGGGATGGGTTGGGTCATCAGAAGGCGGAATGCCGTAAAAATCATATCTGAGACAACCAGCTTCTTTTGCGTCACGAATTGCCTGCCATTGAAGCGCGTAGGCGGGCATGAGATTACGCTTCTTTCCAGTTGATGCACCGTAAAGGTACGTTGCTTCTTCACGATAAAAAAGAACAATGATCGCCGCAAGCGTGTCTCCGTCATGACGCGCGAAATATACTCGCAAGGTAACATCCTCGTACCCGTCAAGTACGGTTTCAAAAAGGTCGCGGTAATACTTGTTGCTGTGAATGGTAATGCCGTCGCGGGCAGCGGTCTCCGTGTACAGTGCATAAAAAACGGGAAGTGCCTTCTCCAGTGCTTCTCTTCCCTCATACGCGTCTACCTGTACTCCTTTTTTTTCTGTAAGGCGTATATTATAGCGCCATTTCGGCTTCATGTTTGCCAAAAGAGTCTCCTCGGAAACCGGGAGGTCGAGGATAACGGTGTCCGGGGGTTGAATATCCATCACCGCTTTGCGGATACCGGATCGTTCTGCTGTTTTCTCCCAGGGAGGATCAAAACGGATGAACACCGTATCCCGGGGCAACAGGGTTTTAAGGTTTCGTGAAATTGCTGAAAGCAGGTCTTTACGCGCTCCGGCTGAAAGAGGAATGCATTCCGGTCCCATGGGAACATAGGCAATAGATCCCAGTTTGGGGATAGTCCTGACCAGAACGGTGAGCAGTATGTTGTCTACCAGAAAAAAATGACCCTTCCAGCCGTATTTTTCCTTGAATGCCGCCCAGAGCGGTGTCTGTAGAAAAGAAACCGGCATTTTGTCCGGATCAAGAGATTCCGGTTGAACCCGCTGAACAATCATGCGGTCAGGAAACCTCGCCATCGGAGACGTTCTCTGTACGTACCGAACGTTCGGCAGCCTGAAGAACAGCATCCCCTACCATGAGATTGTTTTTTTCTACCCGCAGCGGTACAGAGAAGAAAACATCGGCATTGATTTGAGCGGGCTTTTCTCCAGCGGGATCGGCACCTTCCGGGAGTATCATCGTGCCGGGAGCGGCCCATGAAACATCGAGCACTTCGAGGGTTTCTGTTCCATCTGCTTCTTCACGGCTTGCAGCAAGGAGCATTCCCTGCGATTCAACTCCGCGCATCTTGCGTGGTTTGAGATTGTCCGCGACAATTACCGTTTTGCCCATAAGTTCTTCTTCGGTGAAGTACGGAACCAGTCCGGAAACAATGGTTCGTTCATTGCCGGATCCGTCATCAAGTTTTTCTATGTATAATTTGTCGGCGTCGGGATGGCGTGATACCGAGATTATCTTCGCCGCTTTCAACGCAATTTTTTCATTAAACACCGCAACCGGATCAACGGCGGCCGGTTCTTCTTTTTTTGCTTCGTTTGCCATTGTTTCCCGTTCCTTTCGTTCTGACTGTGAGCCGGCAAACCGTTCCCGGAATGCGATCATAGTTTGGTTATCCATCGGTTTGAATATAATTTCGGGTGAATGTACCCGGTCAAGACCGGTGTCATTGCAGAGTGTTGCCCATACCAGGCTTCCTGTTTCCTGTTTGCCGGATCCGGAGCTTGTCCCGCAATGCACAGATCCTGACCAGACGGTATGACCGAAGAAGGATGCGACACGATCCGCAAAATACGGCAGATAGGGGTGAATCATGATGGTAATGTCCCGGATGAGGTAACACAGATCGTGCATAAGCGACGCTGCTTTTTCAGGATCTTCGGTACGGGTTTTCCAGGGTTCTCCGTCCTGGAAGGCCTTGTTGGCTATAGAGGAAAGCGCAAAAAGTCCACGGAAGGCATCGCGGATATTCGCCCATTCGAGGTTTTTTTCAACCATGTTCCGTGTTTCACTGCGGGCTTTGGCCAGCATGTCACGTATTTCGATGATGTCAGCACGGTCTCCCGAATAAGCCTGCGGAATGGAGCCATCGTAGTAACGGCTTATGAAGGTAAGGGTTCTGTTAACCAGATTTCCCAAGTTTCCAATGAGTTCACCGTTCATTTTTTCCTGGAAATCCTTCCAGGTGAACTGGGCATCGGCCTTTTCAGGCCGGTTATAGTAGATAAAAAAACGCCAGATATCGGAATGTATTCCGGATTCTTTTGCGTCATTTCCGAAAACGCCTACTCCCTTAGACTTGGAGAATTTACCGTTTTCGTAATTGAGATACTCGGAACTGGACATGTGATGCAGTTTTGTCCATTCCCGTCCGGAGCCGATCAGGGTAGAAGGAAAAATTACAGTGTGGAAAGGAATATTATCCTTGCCGATAAACTGAAACAATTCTACGTTTTCCGGGTCCTGCCACCAGGACTTCCAGTCCATGCCGCATTGGTCCGCGAGGCATTTTGTGATAGAAATATAGCCGATTGGAGCGTCGAACCAGACATAAAACACTTTGTCTTCGAAACCGGCTTTAGGAACCGGTATCCCCCACTTGAGATCGCGGGTAATGGCGCGTTCCTGGAGTCCGTCCCGTATCCATGCCTGGGTTACCTGCATGGCGTTACGTGCCCACTGCCCGCTTTTGCTGGCCTGTTTCATCCAGTCTTCATATTTGGGGAGGATGGCGGGAAGGTCAATGTAGAGATGCTTTGTGGTGCGAACTTCGGGTGTAGCACCACAGGTAAGACAACGGGGCTCACCAAGTTCAGTGGGATCAAGAAGTTTGCCGCAGTTTTCGCACTGGTCTCCCCGGGCGTCGTCATGCCTGCAGTAGGGGCAGTTTCCGCGAACAAACCGGTCCGCCAGAAAGCGCTGGCAGGAGGCACAATACAGTTGTTCTATTGTGTGTTCACGAATGTATCCATTTTTCTCAAGATCGAGAAAAAGAGACTGGGTTATTTCTGTCTGCTGGGGAGTGGATGTTCTGCCAAAGTGATCAAAGGCAATGGAAAACCACTGGTAAATATCCTTGTGGATGGCATAATAATGATCGCATAGTTCACGGGGCGTCTTCCCCTCCTCCTGTGCGCGTGTTTCCGTGGCAGTTCCGTATTCGTCGGTGCCGCAAATGTACAGGGTATCGTAACCGCGTAACCGGCAGTACCGGGAATATACATCTGCGGACAATACCTGGATGAGGTTACCAAGATGCGGGACATTATTTACATATGGCAGGGCTGATGTTACAAGTTTTCTTTTCATGCAGGCATGATAAAATTTCGGATGAAACTAGTCAACGGTCGTATCGCCCCCAGGTTTTAGCAGGTGAACTTGAGAAACACCGTTTTTTCCGTTTCATAATTGGAGCTCAGATCAACTTTCCAGTACAGGAATATTCGTGCCCCGTCCGTTGTAATGATTTTTTCTTTGGATCCCGGCTGTTTTGACTCAATAACAATGGGAACAAGCGAAACGGACGGATTTTCGTTAGCCTCCAGGGTAAAGGT
>CAZVEL010000388.1:0-6735 GCA_964626305.1 uncultured Treponema sp.
AACTCCCCCCGCTTGATTTACTGATCCGCACCGGTGGTGAACAGCGGATAAGCAATTTTTTGTTATGGCAATCGGCCTACGCCGAGCTGTATTTCAGTACTATGTTATGGCCTGACTGGAACGGAGACTGTCTTGACGAGGCAGTTGAAACATTTCATCGGCGCGACAGACGATTTGGTGGTGTAAAATGAAAAAACTGATTGAACGACTTCTCCTGTTTTTTGCCGGATTACCGTTGCTCATTGCAATTGTTTTTTTCTTTCCGCATTTTAATTATTTGCTTCTCCACCTGGCCATTCTTGCCAGTGCTTTTTTCGCGATTATCGAAATGCGTGACCTTCTTTCCCGGAAATTACCTGTTGCTCCGCTCTGGTTTGCCATCATTGCCGGGTTGCTTCTCCCAGTGGCGGCCTTTCTTCATGCGGTATTCGGTTTTCCCTACCACTTTATACCCTTTTCGCTCATTCTGGCCTGTGTAACGATCCTGTCGTATGAATTTTTTGCAGGTTTTTCCGGTGAATTTGATAATGCCGTCGGCAGGCTTGCTTCATCTTTTTCAATTCTGTTATATCCCGGCTATCTTATCATGTATCTCGGATATATGACCGTCTGGCAAAATGCCGGTGCTTTTTTGAGCCTCTTTTTCATGATGGTATTCGGTTGTGACTCTCTCGCCTGGTTCTTCGGCATGATATTCGGTAAAAAAAACCGTGGGCTAATCCCGGCGAGTCCCAACAAGAGCCTGGCCGGATTCTTCGGCGGTTATTTCGGTGCTATTATTGGAGCGATAGCCGCCTGGTACATGTTCAATGATATCTTTGCGCATCGTCTTCCCTCGCTCGTAATCATCGCGCTGATTACCGCAACGGCCGCAATTATCGGAGACATTTTCGAATCGGTCCTGAAGCGGTCCAGTGGTATCAAGGATTCCGGATCCGGAGTTCCGGGCCGCGGTGGCGTTCTTGACAGTATTGATTCGGTCCTCCTGGCCGCACCGGTATTTTACATTCTGACCGATCTGCTTTTCGGTTTGTAATATGCCTACACCCAAACGCGTCATTGTTTTGGGTGCAACCGGATCCATCGGTGCATCCTGCTGTAACATACTTGAACAGCATCCTGACCGGTTTGTCCCCGTACTGCTCAGCGCACACTCGAACAGACAGAAACTTGCGGAACTTTCCGCGTCATTCGGTGCAGTCCCGGCTGTTCTGGTTTCACGCGATGGTGAAGAAATGCTTCACCACCAGATAGCGGAAACGGATGCCGACATTGTCGTGAACGGTATAGCCGGAAGCCCCGGCCTCCGCTTTTCCCGCACTGCCCTTGAATCCGGAAAGGATCTCGCTCTCGCGAACAAGGAAACCATCGTGATGGCCGGTCCCCTGATCAGGGATATAGCCCGTAAAAACGGGAAAGCAATTCTCCCGGTGGATTCCGAACATGCAGCTGTTTTTTCACTTCTCGAAGCATACGGGAACAACGTTCTTTCAGAAGTAATTCTTACTGCATCGGGCGGGCCCTTTCGAACCTGGAACCGGGAAGATATCTATAACGCGACCGTGGAACAGGCACTGAGGCATCCCACCTGGTCCATGGGATCAAAAATCACCATTGATTCTGCGTCTATGGCAAACAAGGGACTTGAATTGATTGAGGCGGTCCGTCTGTTCGACCTGGATCCCAATAGTGTTTCTGTAGTAATCCATCCTCAGAGTCTCATTCATTCCATGATCCGGACTACGGATGGCGTGCTGTATGCGCAAATTTCAAAACCTGATATGCGCCACCCCATCCATGCGGCCCTGGAGTGGCCCGAAACCCTCCCGAATCAGCTGGAACCGTTATTATTTACCGAATCACAAACCATGGAATTCTACCCGCCCAGAAACGATGTGTTCCCCCTGCTCGAACTTGCCCGCCAGGCGGTCAAGTCCGGTGGAGGCAGCACCATAGCGTACAATGCGTCTAACGAGTGTGCCGTTGCGGCATTTCTTTCTCGCAGGATACCGTTTGGTGCGCTGGCGGAGATAACCGCGGAAGTTCTCGAACAGGACTGGTCGGGTAACCCCGCATCCATTGACGATGTTATTGAAACAGATATCCGTGTTCGCGCAGTTGCGGACTCCATACTGAAAGGATGGCACTCATGATTACGATCGTTTTAGGACTGCTCGCGCTTTCCCTCGTCATATTTGTTCACGAACTCGGACATTTCATCGCGGCCCGTATTTCCGGTGTCAGTGTTGTGTCGTTTTCCATTGGATGGGGCCCGGTCCTGTTCAGAAAACAGATTGGTGAAACAGAATACCGTATATCGGCCCTGCCTATTGGCGGATACTGCAATATGAAGGGTGAACACGATTATCGGGAAGCAATAGACAAGGACCTTGACCGGGTCAGCAGTGATCCGGAAACCTTTTTCGGAACACACCCGATCAAGCGGCTTTTCATTGCGATTGCAGGTCCCCTGTTCAACCTCATCTTCGCCGTACTTGTATTCACCCTGGTAAGTATTTCAGGATACAGCTACCAAACCTGGGGAAACCGGATTGTTCTTGCCTCTGACTATACTGATTCAGGCACACTACCCGCAGATCAAGCGGGACTCAAGTCCGGCGACCGGATAATCGCCCTAGATGGAACACCGGTAACGTCTTTTGCCGATATCCAGCAATATGTTACCGATAAAGCCGGGAAACCGCTGACGGTAACCGTTGAACGGGGCGGAATAGAACAAACTCTGACCGTTACACCTGAACTGGACAAGGAAACCGGTGCCGGAAGAATCGGAATATATCCCTGGATTCCGCTGGTTATCGACTCCGTTACCGGAGGATCAGCGGCAGAGTTCAGCGGAATAAAACCCGGCGATGAAATTTTCGCTGTTGATGGTGAACCGGTTTCCCATCTCCTCGATTTTGAACATGCCATGGTAGAACGCCCGGAACAGATTGTCGTAAGTGTGAACCGCGACGGTATTCATCTTCGCCTTCCTCTAGTACTCCTGTACCACGAAGACGACGGTGTTCAAACCGGGATACAGTGGGAAAGAAAAACGGTTACCGTACCAGGTACAGGACCGGTAACCAGTGTGGCAAATGGTATATCCGATACCGGCCGTATTATTCGCCTGACCATAAAAAGCATTGGCCTCCTTTTTGGCGGGGTCGATGTATCACGAGCAGTTTCCGGACCAGTACGAATTACCCTCATGATGGGAGAAGTTGCACAACAGGGTATTCTTCCACTTGCGGAACTGCTGGGAGTTATCTGTGTTTCACTGTTTCTCATGAATCTGCTCCCAATTCCGGTTCTGGACGGTGGGACGGTACTGTTTTCCCTGGTTGAACTGGTAATGCGCAAACCGCTTCGTCCGCGTGTCATGTACCGTATTCAGTTTATCGGTATCGGGTTTATACTATTTGTATTCATTTTCGCACTCTTTGGCGACATACAATATCTTATCAAATAGGAGGAGCACCGGTGAGAAAAATTACCTGTCCCTGTGAACAAACTTTCAAGGCGGATATTCCGGAAACGGTAAATCTTGACAAGGACAAAGACTGTCTCGATAAACTTATGGACGGTACCCTGTTATCCTGCATTTGTCCAACCTGCAATACGGAACTTAATCTGGATATCCCGCTAACGGTTTTTTGGCCCTCCAGAAAGGCAACCATCATGATGATTCCGGAAATGGAGCGGCTTGCACTGGTTTCCGGAAAAGTTCCTGCAAAGAAAAATGCGGATTATGTTGTGGGATACGCGGAACTCGTTGACCGTGTTGCCGTACTTCGTGACGGATTTGAACCGGTCGTAATTGAGGCTCTCAAATATCGGTTATTGCAGAAAGCAGAAGAATCAAAACCCCGAACATCTCCTGTTGTTTTATATGAAAAACGGGATGAAGCCGGAGATCTGGAATTCCATATTCACGGGATCCGTGAAAATGAGGTTGCGGTAACACATATTCCATCCCACCTGTACGATTCTGTACTTGCGGACTGGAAAGCAGATTCGGACCGGGAAGATTACACCGCATTGAAAAATGGTGCCTACCTTTCTGTACGAAATATACTCCTGGAGGATTCACCGGATGCGTAAAATTTCCGCCGGCATTTTGGTATTTGTTCTTGCAGCGGTACTATCCAGTGCGAATGAAAACCTTCGTATTGAAGCCATTGACGGATATACCCCGCAAAGTACCGCAATTGACCAGACAACATTATCCCGAAAACACACCGGGCCGGTTACCGCAATTGCCGGTGTTTCCGGAACAGACATTTTTTTCTCCGCTGGTAAAGACGGGTTTGTCTCCCGGTTCGGACCGGATGGTTTTGAGCAAATCTGGCAGGTATCAGAACTTCCCGTTATCCGTATTGCCGCCGATTCGTCCGGATCGCGTATAGCAACCTATGAATCCGACGGTTTCAGTATACACCGCGTTACAGTGTGGGACTGGGCTGAAAAGAAACGGCTTTTTGCAAAACGTTTTCGGGACTCTGTAACAAGCCTTTCCTGGTCTGCAAAAGGAACATATCTCATAGTTGGACACAGTTCTCTTGAAGGAATAACCCTGTTCGATGGAAAGAGAGGCACCGTAAAACCGGTTTTTTCCCAAAGCCCCGGTATGGTAAGCCTTGCCGTAACCGGAAGTACCGAAACCAGCATCATTACCTTTGGTCCATCCGGCGTAATCCGGTATACCGATCTCCGCAAGGGTACTGAACGGGCTTCATATCAGGGTGAACCGGATCTCACATCTCCGATTCTGCTCAAAAACAACCTTGTTATTGCCGGTACTTACGATTCAACGCTCTACACTGTGGACGCAACCTCGGGAAAAATGCTCTACAGCTACGACGTTCATTCACCGATTATGGCCACCCATCCGGAAGATCATGAACCGGTTTGGTTTGAGAATACCGAAGATGGCCCCATACTCAGACGCGGTAACACAATCACCATGACAATCAACGATGTTCCCGCTCCCATCAATGTCGCGGCAGCATTGGAAAACAGAATTGTATTTGGAACTGAAAATGGAGCGCTCTATGCAATAGATCGCCAGCTTGACGATTCGGAAGAAACCAAGGCCCAACCTCTTGCCGAGCTGGACATCAATCGTATTGATTCCATCGCTTCAGACGGCAACCAACTGTATATTCTATCTGACGGATCAGTCTTTATGGCTACAGACCCCGAATCACCTCCACAACACCTGTTCGCCGGTATGGCTACGGCCAACAGAATGACCCTTACCAACGATGGAATTCTGTTTTGGTCTTCCGATACGCCTGCCTCGGTAATACATACCGGATTCGACGGTGAAAACCGGCAAGAATTGTATAATGCACCGGATGGTATTACCTCCTTGTCGCAATACGGAAACCTTTTTTCCTGTATTGAAGGCGGAAACACAGCGGTTATTTTTGACCTTGACGCACAGATGACCCCCTTCCGCTATTCCGCTGCAGGACTGCAGGACGCTGTTCTGGTGAATTCAGAACATCTCATAGTCTCAAAATCTTCAACGCGGCTTTCACCGCATGTACTGCTTTCTATAAATACCAGAACAGGAGAAACTGTTCCCGTTCCCCTTGAAGGGAATCTTCTATACGGACTCACCCGTGCTCCCGACAAACCCGGTTTTTTACATGCATTCCGCATAGTTGACGGAGAACAGAATATGACTGAACTGGTTTCAATCGATTTCAATAGCCGATCTGTCACTGATACAGAAGTACGGGTACTCGCCCGTTATGGTGATGAAGATACCGAAGCCCTGCTTTCAGCAGAACCGGAACATATTCTCACTACACTCGGGAAAACTGCGCTGGTGGAAATGACCATTCGGAACAGACGACAGTCATCATTTGACCGAAGTTATTCACTGCCGGCTAAACCGCTGTACATGAACCGGTACATACTCAGCCTGAACCGGGACGGATCTCTCACCTGGTACCTTCGAAACAGGGGGAGTCTTGTGACAACAACCTATATTTCTCCCGAGGGATTCTGGATACTGGAGTAATTTTTTCAACAATTCTGGTAGCAGTCCCGGATCAGCCCTTGCTCCGGGATACAAACTGCGCATACCGGGGAAGAAATACGATATCAATATCGCCAATGGGGCCATTACGTTGCTTGGCGACAATCAATTCGGTATCAACACCCTGCTCGCCTGTATCCTTGCTGCTCAACCGTTCACGGTGAAGGAACATGACCACATCCGCGTCCTGTTCAATTGAACCGGATTCCCGCAGATCAGCCAGAGTCGGTTTTTTCCCTTCAGCATCACGACGTACCTGCGAAAGAGCAACAACTGGAATATTCAGTTCCCGGGCCAGACTCTTGAGTGACCGGGATATTTCCGCAATCTGCTCATGACGGGGAACATAACTGTTTTCGCTGGAAATCAGCGTAATATAGTCAATGAAAAGAATCTGTATATCGTATTGTGTCCTGAGCTGACGGGCCATTGCCCGGAGATCAAGAAGTTTCATATTGGGCATATCTACAATGTACAGTGGTGAATCATAAATATGACCGGCTGCATCCTGAATGCTCTGGAAATCGCTCATCTTGAGAAGTCCGGTACGGAGCTTTTCAGACGGGATCTTGGCTTCAGAGGAAATCATGCGGATCATGAGCTGCATGTCCGACATTTCAAGGGAAAAGAAAGCCGTGGGGATTTTCTCCCGAACAGCCATATGGGTTGCCATGGACAAC
>CAZVEL010000389.1:0-3798 GCA_964626305.1 uncultured Treponema sp.
GCTGGGCGGTATGGGAATAGTCGTGCTTACGGTCGCCGTGTTCCCGCTTCTCGGCATCAGCGGACGGACCCTCATGGAAGCGGAAGCGCCCGGTCCCCAGGTGGACAAGTTCACGCCCCGCTTGTCGCATACCGCGTCCATTCTCTGGCTCATCTATCTCGGCCTGACCGTGGCTCTCACGGTTCTCCTGATGATCGGCGGCATGTCCTGGTTCGATGCAGTCGCGCACGCTTTTGCCACCATGGCAACCGGCGGATTTTCAACCCGGAACGCTTCGGTGGGCGCTTTTGATTCCGCCTTTATCCAGATTGTGATCACCGTTTTCATGATTCTCGCCGGAACCAGTTTTACCATACACTGGCGCATGCTCACCGGAAAAAAGAGGGAAGCCCTGAGGGATCATGAGTGGCGTGTGTACATGGGAATATTTGTTGCTGCCTCGCTTCTCGTTACCATAACTTTGGTACGTTCGGGTCCCGCACGGCTCTGGACGGAGAACCTCCGCCATGCCTGTTTCCAGGTAGTTTCCATTTTAACGACAACCGGGTTCGCTACAGAAGACTATCTTTTCTGGCCCGCTTTTGCCCAAACGGTCCTTTTTACACTCATGTTCATTGGGGGATGCGCTGGATCAACCGCCGGAGGAATCAAGGTGGGTCGGGCGTACACACTCCTCAAGATGGCGCTATCGGAAATGAAGTATCTGCTGAATCCGCGCGCGGTGTACGGCATATTCGTGAGCGGAAAGTACATGCACAAGAAGATTGTGTACGACATCGCGGCCATGGTCTATCTTTTCCTGGGGACCGCGCTTCTTTCTACGCTTGTCGTTTCATTCGCAGGGTATGACATACTCACGAGTCTCACGGCAACTCTTGCCGCACAGGGAAACATCGGTCCCGGTTTTTCACTGGTAGGACCTGCGCTGAATTATGCCTTTTTCCCCGGCTGGATAAAATGCTGGCTCTCGTTCATCATGCTCGTCGGCCGTCTTGAGGTGTACACCGTTCTCGTTCTGCTCACCCGGGCGTTCTGGAAGCGGTAAAAAATCCATTCGGTCAGGACCAGCAGACGCCGGTTTCCTGCCGGGTACATTTCTCCGTGCCGTTTATGGTCGTACACTGGTAGCAGACCTCGTTTGCCGTTTTCCGTTCAACAACCCACTGCCGCACGTTTTCCAGGGTAACCCGGGCAATTTCGCCGAGGGCTTCCTCGGTGAGGAATGCCTGATGCGAGGTGAGCAATACGTTCGGGAACTGGATGAGGCGGGCGAGTACATCGTCCTGAATGGGGGCCAGCGACCAGTCTTCGAAAAAATACTGATCTTCTTCTTCATACACATCGAGTCCGGCTCCGCGGATGCGTCCGTCTTTGAGGGCATCCACAAGTGCGCGCGAATCTATGAGTCCGCCACGTCCGGTGTTGAGAAGAATAACGTTTTTTTTCATGAGCGCGATGGACTCGTCATTGATCATGTGACGATTTTCCGGGGTAAGGGGGCAGTGGAGCGAGATAACGTCCGACTCCCGGTAGAGTGCTTCCCGGGCAACATACTTCGCGTTGATGCTTTTAGCGAATTGTTCGTCGGGATACAGGTCGTCGAGAAGGACGCGCATGCCGTAGCCGTGGAGAATCTGCGCGAGAATCCTGCCGATTTTCCCGGTTCCGATGATGCCGGCGGTCTTGCCGTAGAGATCCTGTCCCACGAGGCCGGCAAGGGCAAAGTTTCCGTCACGGGTCCGGTTGTACGCGGTGTGAATGCGCCGGTTCAGGGTCTGGAGGAGGGCGGCTGCGTGTTCGGCAACCGCATGCGGTGAGTAGGCGGGAACCCGCACCACATGGATTTTTTGTACACGGCTTCCAGGTCCACATTGTTGTATCCCGCGCAGCGGAGTGCAATGAGCTCAACACCGCTTTCATGAAGCTGTGAAATAACTTTTTCGGTAATCTTGTCGTTTACAAAGACACAGACAACCTGATGACCCTTGGCAAGACCCACTGTGGCTGCTGTGAGTTTGCTTTCGAAGAAATCGATGGTTATCTCAATATCGTCATACGCCAGTTCCCTGAGTGTTTTCTCAAAGTATTGCCGGTCATACGGTTTGGCGTCAAAAAAGGCTATGTCGATTTTTTTCTTCATTGCTCCCTCCTGTTGTACAAAATATAGCGAAATAGTAGGAAAAAGCAAGCCGAATTCACTGCTGCCAAAATTGTTGGTATCTGCTACGAAAACTGTTGAAATAAATTAGAGAAATCGGACCATGGACCAGTCGATAGCTCCCTTTTCGTCGACAATTTCCCGGTCTGCATGGACGTACTCGATTTTTCCGATGAACATTTCGTGGCTTCCGGTCATGACCGATCCGGTTACTGTGCATTCAATGTTTATCGGGCAGTCAATGAGGACCGGTGCGTTTACCTTGATGCCGTCCCGGGTACGGACACCGAGTTTTTTGAGCTTGTCCTCGTCCCGGCCGGAGTGCGACCCGAGGTAGTCGTAGGCGTCCTTCATCTCGGGCGGGGTGATGTTCACCACAAAGCAGCCGGTTTCTTTGACGATGTGGTATGAATACCGCGAGGGAACGATGCCGACCATGACCGAGGGGGGCTCGAAACTGCAGTTTCCGCCGTATACGACCACGAGGGCGTTATCCCGTCCGTCGGTTCCGCGGCAGGAAACGAGGAGGGGCGGCTTGGGATTGAGTACGGACCGTGCGGGCGCTTCGGTTTTATCCCCGGAGCGGGTTTCCCGGTAGTGCTGCCGCCGGTAGTCCGCGATGGCGGCTTTGAGGGTATTCGAGGCAAGAAGAGCACAGTGTTCGCTTGCCGGTTCAATGTCTCCCGCGACAGCAAGAATGTCTGCCTGCGTGAATTGTTCCGCCACCGATATCGGTGCTTCGGTCGCCATGATCACGGCGGTGGTGCCACACTTATTGGAATAGTAGCAACCATCGGTGGTGTAATGGGCTGCAGTAATTGTGTCAGCTTCCACCCGGATCCAGAATTCCATGGTATCGCCGCATGGGCCGGTGATCCGGGCATTTCCGTTTGCGCCGCGGAGAGGACCGAAGACTTCCGGTACGGTAATGGTATTAATGGTGATAAAATTTGACATCAGTGTACTCCTTGACCCGATTTTGTAACGACCCAGTCCCCCAGGCTCAAATTATTCCGCTTCGCGAGACTTTCACATTTTATCTGAAGTATATGAAAAATGTCACGGTCTTCATCAAGCAGGGTTTCAAAGTTTCCCTGGCCTTTCGAGATGACGACATCCGCGGAAAAAAAGCATTTACGGAACTCTTGTGAAGTCGACGGTAGATGCGTTCCCGGAATATCGGTGCCGTTATTGATTATTTCGGCAACGCCTGTAATACCTGAGTCTTTCGCATCTTCTTCCGTTATATCGTTGATTACCGGTGAACCTTTGACCGCATAGTATACTTTTGCCGATCCGGGAAACCGTTCGATCAGCAGGCGGTCAAATACCGCTTCTCCCGCATTGTCTCCGAGAACGAGCACCGTTTTTGCCGTTTTTAGGCGGCTATGGAGTTCGTCAGTATGGTCGGCCGCGAGCGAAACTTCCAGAGCTTTGGCAAACGATTCCCGGACACGGCTTTCGCTCCATTCGGTTTTTGCGCCGAAATCGAGAATGTTGCCGGCAATGGCAAATCGGACAGCCGCGGAAAAGGGGTTGTCGGAAGCGTCAATGAGTCGCTCCGCTTCCGGTACAAGCGACAATGC
Source organism: uncultured Treponema sp. (assembly GCA_964626305.1). Classification (GTDB taxonomy): domain Bacteria; phylum Spirochaetota; class Spirochaetia; order Treponematales; family Treponemataceae; genus Teretinema. The sequence goes on from CAZVEL010000389.1 coordinate 3,745, forward strand.
TTTTTCGGTAGACTTTTTTTTGAGTGCCTTGTAGGGGTCTTCCGAGGCGAGTTC
>CAZVEL010000390.1:0-15027 GCA_964626305.1 uncultured Treponema sp.
TTGGCCCGGCGGCAAGTGAATCGACTGTATCACAGCCTTTTTGTTTGTGTCAAGTAAAATCTCGTTGTTTTTGCAATTTATATTGCAAGCAAAACTACCAGGCAACAAGAACACGCAATATTTATCAATGTTTTCAAGCAAATGCATGAAAACGTCATAAAACAAAATCAATCAGCAAGGAACTTATACACTATTCGTCAGGGGTTAGTCAAGCGAAAGTAAAAAAAACCTGAAAAAACAGGAACTAATGTGCCTCCCTGTGTATAGAAACAAAATATCTGAAGTATTCCACAAAAGAAAGAACAGAAACAACGACAGCCAAAATATACAAAGAAAGGTTAATGCGGACAAGCAGTTGTTCCGGAAACCCGGTAGAAATATCAAGGCGTACAAGAGACTCCACTGCAAGAGAAAAACCCGCTGCAATAATATACAGAACAGTTTTGGTTTTTCCCGCTTTCCGGGCAGCAATCACAACCCCTTTTCTGATGGAAAGCATTCGGATAAACATAATGCCCATTTCACGATAGAGAATTACTAAAAATAGAAGGGCAGGAAGATAACCGGCTAAAACAAAAACAAGCAGCACGGTCATATTTGCAAGCACATCGGCGAATGGATCAAAGAGTTTCCCGAAATCACTTACTTCGTCATATTTTCTGGCAAAGAATCCGTCGAGATAATCGGTATATTCCATGAAAACGAACAGGGGGACAAGTATAAAAACAGAAGCCTGAAGACCAACCCCGGTTTGTTCCGGTAAAAAAAACAGTATGAAAAAAAGCGGAGCCAGAATAATCCGGGCCGCGGTAAACGCATTAGCCGAACTCATGTTTCTACTATCGTATTTGACAAAGAAAGTGTCAAGCTATACTATTACGTATGAGAAAAAGCATTTTCAGGACTGTGGTAGGTTATCTGCTCATTCAATTGTGCTTTATCGGAATCCTTGGTCAGGTTAACGATATTGGTCTTTCTACCATCCTGTTCTACACCTTTTTCTCCATTCTCCTACACATCGCTCTTTACATCTTTCTTATCGGGTTCAGTAATGAATTTTACAATGTATCAACTGAGTCAGCACTGAGTAAAATAAACACTGCCAACAGAATCACGCTGCTTCGTATTAGCGCATTACCAACTATCTCATTTCTTTTGGGAAACAGGGAGATAGTTGAAATACGAACCATTCTTCCTGTCATGTTGATACTGGTATTTCTTACAGACTCTTTTGACGGTCAAATTGCCCGGAGACGGAAACAGATAACACGGATCGGTCAAATGCTCGATTCAATCAGCGACTACAGCTTGCTTGCTGTTCTATCCATTGTTTTCTTTGCAAACAATATCGTTCCGCGGTGGTTCTTCTATATCATTTTCTTCCGTCTTTTTCTTCAGGCACTCGGCATGCTGGTATTCATCCTTTTAAAAAAACCATTGCCATTATCCTCCACATGGGGAGGAAAAATAACCATTGCCACAACTATGGTTCTTTATGTGCTTGAAGTTGTCAGGTTGTTTCTTCCGGGAACGGTCGCACCGGTATTCATAGGCCTTGAATACCTCAGCGGCGCGATTATTTTCATCCTTTCGTTTGAAAAAGCTTTTCTTTTCGTTCTCCAGGGGAAAAAGTTCTCAAGATCTACGCCGGCACGTCAACCTGATTGATCAGGGATACGACTTGTAATCGTGTACAAGACTGATGCCCGACGTTATTTCCTTCCCGGGGACCAGAGATTTCGCGACATCAAGAACACGCTCTATGACTGCCGACGAGTCGGCAATCCCATGCAGCGTTATGGTTGAATCTTTAACCGTTGCTTCAAGAAAGTGAACCGGTATTTCCAGATCAAAAACAATGTGATTCACGATTTTCTGAGCCTCAAGACGTTCCCCTACCTGCTTTACACCCGCTTGCGCGTCCGAATCTGAAACAGTTACTGTACAAGCTTCCTGTATAATAGTTGCCCCTATATCAGGGTTTATCCGGTCAGTGTTGAGCACAAGATCATAACTGCGGGGGTCGTCGTAGTCGGTATTGAAGAAACACTTATGAAAACCATCTCGATTGGTGTCGCTTTCATCCATCAACGACTGTGCTTTTTTTTCGGGCCAGGAAAATTCATTCATTATCCGTTTAAGCCGTACAGAATCTGATGCTACAAGGCGAACGGCATAACAGCCAGGAACATCCTTCAATATCGCAAATCCTCCACGACCGATGAAAATACAGTTCCCATTCCGAGCGTGCCAGAACACCGCTTCTCGCAAATAATCAAAATATTCATCTCGATCACGCGCAAGCGAAGCCCAGAACCCGGGCTTCTTTTCGTCGTATTTTGAGAGCTTGTCTTCGGTTAATCCATGCTTCAATAATTCAGCCTCGAGAATGCTTCTTGTTATGAAGGTATATCCCAGTTGTTCGGCAAGTTTCTCCGCTATTTCATCACCAAAAGACGCAATTTGTCGGGAAATAGTAATAATGGCCATACCGAACCTCCTTGTTTTCGTGTATCATCAATTACAGGATACGTCCTGAATCTGATTCTGTCAAAGGAGAATTGCAATGCGTTCTGGCCAGATAGTGTGGCTTCCGATTTCAAAGAAGAAAGTTTTCTCAACAAGAGTTTTTGATATATCAGAAATAACCAGCAAATCCCCTGTGGGATCGGAACATAACTTCTTTGCGCTCGAAGCCCGCGACTGGGTAATTGTTATACCGGTGGTAAAGGTCAATTCAAGGGAACAGTTCTTGATGGTTACCCAATGGCGTCATGGAACAGCTGCCGAGTCCGTTGAGTTTCCCGGTGGAGTAATAGACCCCGGAGAAGAACCTGCCGATGCAGCCAAACGGGAACTCCTTGAAGAAACAGGGCACAAAGCGGAAACCGTAACAAAACTTGCAACCCTTTCACCGAATCCTGCCATCATGAGCAATCACTGCCATGTTTTTCTCGCAGAAGATCTTGTGAATACCCACACGCCGTCACCCGATGACGATGAATATATCAGTCTTTCTTATTTATCTGTTCGAGAAGTTTTCAACAAAATGGGGCATGGCAACTATACTCACGCATTGATGCTCTCCGCGCTGTTTTTATATCTGCAAAAAAAAGGGGTACCCGTTTCCACGGACACCCCTTCTTGACCAGTTAATTCATTTACTGGGAAAGCTTTTCAAACGGTTCATAGTCAACATCAGGATCATAGGTACCCTCCCGATATTCGCCCCGGATACTCGGAATGACCACCGTCATTCCCGGCATTATCAAGTTCGGATTTCCCGGACGCTTAAGAGTATTACGGTTTGCTTCATACAGTTTTTCCCACATGAAAGGATCGCCGTAAATAGCAGGATTTTTTGCGATGTTCCATAAACAGTCACGGTTCGCATCCCATGTATCCACTACATAGCGTGAAGGCAACGGAACTATTTCGCGAACAGAAGAAAGCGCCTCAAGAGCTCTTTCGGCAGTAGCTTCAGTATTGGACCATTCTTCAGCTGCGAAACTTCCTTCAGCCTGAGCGATATAGGAAGAGGCTTCTTTCATTGCTGAAGGGAAGTACCGGTCGGCATTATTCTGTTCAGCCCATGTATAGCGGGTCCGTGCCTGAAGAAGTTTCTTTTCAGCCGCTGCGCGGGCCATCATCTGTTGAATTAACTCAGCAGATAGTCGTGCATTTTCTTCGGCTTCGCGTGCATACTCCACAGCAGCATCATAATCTCCCTCATCGTATGCCTTTTCAGCCTGGAGCGAAAGTGAACGACTCTTCCGCTGAAAGTCGTTATTGTCCCAGGTTGTAGCGGCAAAACCCGCATACACCACAGTACAGAATATAATCGCGAGAAGCAGTACTTTCTTCATCATTCTTCCTCCCCGGATTCGTCAATTTCATCAGGAGTATCTGTCCCGGGCTGTGGATCGTCGGAGGCCACAGGTTCATCCATTTCATCCGAGAATCCTTCCGCGTCCTCGGGAAGCGGAGCAATCTCTTCTGCCTGACGGGCCAATTCCGAACTGCGTTCCTGCCGGGTCCGTGCAGATTCCATTGCTGCATCGGCAGCATTCTTTTTAAGACTGGCCTGTTGGAAAACATCGGTAAACAGCACGGCTGAGTCAGCATATGCATTATACGCGGATTCCCACTCATCGGCTTTTCCAAGGGCTTCGGCACGGGTAAAGGATTCGTTTGCATCCGCGTACGCCGCTGACACAGAACGAGAGGCCTTGATCGAATCACACATTTCCCGAACCTCAATGGCCTTGGTCCGCATATCGGAAGAAAGAGCCTGGAATCCGGCATTGCTTACCTTGCGGTATAACAATACCGCTTCATTAGCGGTTTCCAACGCGACAGCATCCGCTGTTCCATACGCATTCGCCGCTTCATTGAATTTTATTCCTGCCTGCTCATAGGATTCCGGATCAAACGAAACGAAATCATTATCATCAATTGTCTTTTTCAGACCGATGGCTTCCATTCCACGCTGCAACGTCTTGTACCGTAACAACGCCAGCTGGGCAGAGTCATAACTTGCCGATATGTCTTCCGCCTCATACGAAGCGTGTGCGGCCTTTTCCGCCTCTTCAGCCATATTGAACTGCTGGGGGAAATACTTACGGGCACCGGCCGCAATTGCCGCTTCTCGCTCACGGGCCATCTCGGCTGCAAGGTCCATGGAGAGCCGCTCAATTCCTCCGGAGAGAATCTTTTCATACAAGGAGGCAGCCTCGGTATAAGCACCCGTAGCTTCCTCATAATCCTCGGCGGTGACGTACGATACAGTACCATCCTCCGAGGTTTCTACAACTCGCGATACAGCAGCCTGTCCACTGTTGCGCAACGTTTCTGCTGCAGTCCAGTCGTCAGGATAATAGGAACCAACACGGTACTGTTCACAGGATGCACGAAGTGCCTCCGCACGGTCAACAAGCGCCTTGAGTGCGTCATCTATCTCCTTCAGTTCCTGATCCTGAACGACAGCCGCCTGCACGTCTTCATCCGGTGCTTCAGCCTCTGCTTCAGGGGCGGATTTACAGGAAATGAACGCAAACAGCATAAGAACGCTACACCCTGCCGCAAGCAGGATTTTTCGTTTATTCATCGGAACCTCCATACTTTATCAACATACAGGGTACACCCAATCAAGTTTTCTTACAAGAAATTTTTCCCTGTGCTATACTTGCGGTATCTCAAATGGAGGTTTTTGCAATGGCAGACGACTTTTCCTTTGAAATTACTGACCGGTTCGGCGTTCTGGCGACAGCAAAGTCCGGATGGACCACAGAACTCAACAAGGTCTCCTGGGGCGGAAGACCGGCAAAGTTTGACATACGGAGCTGGTCACCGGACCATGAGAAAATGGGCAAAGGTATCACCCTGACCGAAGAAGAATTGATCGCGTTGAAAAAGGTTCTGGAAAACGTTTCCCTGTAACTGATTATCGGTGCAGGGCAATTTCCTGCTGTGTCAGCTGATCGCATATTTCATTGTAATAAATTCCGGCATGGCCTTTTACCCAGTTCCACTCCACGGAAAGACGAGCGGCGAGTTCGTCCAGACGCATCCACAGATCCTGGTTTTTAACCGGAGCTTTTGCGGCTGTTCTCCAGCCGTTACGCTTCCAGCCGGAAATCCACTGGGTAATACCTTTTTGAACATATTGGGAATCGGTAAATACCTGTACCGGCAACTTCTTCCAATGCGAGGTGCGGTCAATAGTCCGAAGCGCCTCAATGACCGCCGTTAATTCCATACGGTTGTTGGTGGTACTGTGTTCTCCGCCTGAGCCGCGGTGTTCACAGGAAGCATCGGTCGCGACCCCCGAGTGATCACACTCACCATCAACGATAACGTAGCCCCAGCCACCGGGCCCCGGATTACCGGAACAACCGCCGTCAGAATATACGGTTATACCACTCATCGGGATACACGTTCCTTTTTTGAAGTGGGCGCAGGCGTCGAATGGAAAGTCTCTCCCAGTAATTTGTATGCTTCGGCAAGTGCACTGACAGTCATGTCCCATCCAAGACAGGGATCGGTTATAGACAAGCCCTTCTTCAGATCGGCAGGATCTGCCATTATGGGCTGACAACCCGTTTCAAGGAAACTTTCAAGCATGCAGCCGCACAAGGGACGAAGCGGTTCATCCGCATCATTTCGAAGACGGATGATTTCCATTAGCACCCCAATCTGGTTCTCGGGCATTTTATGTGAATTCCCATGGGAACAGTCAACAATAATGGAAGGACGAATTCCCGCTTTCTTGAGAAGCGCAACAGAATCTTCAAGCGATTCCCGGTCATAATTGGTTCCTTTCTTACCACCTCGAAGAATGAGGTGACTGTCCGGATTGCCAAGTGTTTGCAATACACAGGCAGTCCCTTCCCGGGTTATGCCAATGAAAGAATGTGACTGGCGGGAAGAAAGAATGGCATTTACCGCAATCTGCACATCACCGTCCGTTGCGTTCTTGAAACCGACCGGCATAGAAAGACCAGAGGCCATTTCACGATGAGTCTGGCTCTCGGTTGTCCTGGCGCCAATGGAGGCCCAGCTCACGAGGTCTGACGTGTACTGGGGGACTATCGGGTCAAGCATTTCTGATCCGCAGGGAAGGCCAAGCTCATTTATCTTGACAAGGATCTCCCGTGCCAGCCGGAGCCCACGCGGGATATCGGAGGTTTGATCGAGTCCAGGATCCATTATCAATCCACGCCAGCCTACAGTAGTACGCGGCTTTTCAAAATATACCCGCATGACAATACACATCCGGTCCGCATATTTCTTCCTGAGTTCGACAAGGCGGGAGGCATATTCAATGGCTGAATCCGGATCATGAATGGAACAGGGCCCAACAACAACCAGAAAACGGTCATCTTCCCGGCGCAGAATGCGTTGTACTTCATCCCGCCCGTTCATGACCGTATCGGCCGCTGCCTCCGTTACCGGATACTGCTGCGCCATTTCATCAGGAGAAAGGAGCGCCTGGGATTCAAGTATGCGTACGTCACGTATCGTTGTATCGTTCATCGTTTGTTCTTCCATATGTTCTCAGTTTTTCAAATCCGCCGAACGGCATCAAGAATTTCCATTACCATAATGGAATCATCCCATGTTTGTACAGGGCTTTCGGTCAATCCTCCAGCGAGACACCGTTCAACTTCACGTATTTCATGCTCATAACCGTTGCAGTCAAAAGGCGCGTGGAACGTCTCACGTATGTCGCCGTCTCCGGAAAGCAGACGCGCTTCCTGTGCCATCCAGAACAGGGGAACAACGATGGCACCGGTTTCCCCCAGAATGACCAGCTGACGCATTTCGTCGATACCATGCAGGGTAATCGCACTCGAAAGCTCGGCGGTGAGTCCGGAGTCATACCGGAACTGCATGCGGTTGTAGCGGTCAACACCGGCAGCATCACGGTCAAGGTACGATTCAAGATGATCGGGCTTCTTCTTGCCGGCAAAAATCGTCGCAGCCGTTACAGGATAAATACCCACGTCAAGGAGAGCACCACCGCCGAGGGCAGGATCAAAGAGACGACTTGCAGGATCATAGGGTTTGTTCAGAAAAAAATCGCAACGGATAAACGTGAGCGCACCGATCTTCCCTTCCCGAACCCAGGAAAGAGCCTGGTTCACCGCGGGATTGAATTTCATCCACATGGCTTCCATGAAGAACCGGCCTTCCGACCGGGCAGTTTCAATGACCGGGTAAAAATCTTTCGCAATAATACTCACCGGTTTTTCGCAGAGAACCGCCTTGCCAGCCTTGAGCGCCTTGATGGAAAGCTCCGCGTGAAAGTTATGTGGAGTCGCGATATACACCGCATCAACGTCCGGATCAGCAAAAAGCTCGTCGTATGATCCATAGGCCTGTCGTATACCCCTCGGAGCGGCAAAAGCTTCCGCCTTTTCCTTCGAACGGGAGGCAACAGCGTATAATGCGCTCTTCCCGGTACGATCCGCTTCAAAGGCACAGGCCTCGCAGAACTTCTCCGCGATGCCTCCGGTTGCGACAATACCCCATCGTATGGGTGTGTTATTCATAAGTTCCTCCCCGAAATTTTCAAAACCCGTTGCCGTTTCCCGGCTTTTTTTGTATTTTATACCGTAGCCACGTGAATTTGAAGTGGTAAACCTGCTTTTATTTACCATAAAGGTACATCAATAAGGAGAAAAGAAATGGCCAAACAGCTCTTGTTTAACGAAGAAGCAAGAAAGAAACTACTGTCGGGGGTGGAACAGATATCCCGCGCAGTAAAGGTTACCCTGGGTCCGAAGGGCAGAAATGTCCTCATCGATAAAAAATTCGGTGCCCCGACCGTAACCAAGGACGGTGTTTCCGTCGCGAAAGAAATCGAACTTGAGGATGCCTATGAAAACATGGGAGCGCAACTCCTCAAGGAAGTAGCGACAAAGACCAACGATGTTGCCGGTGACGGAACAACTACCGCAACCGTGCTTGCCTATTCGATGGTTCGCGAAGGTCTCAAGGCGGTAGCCGCCGGCATGACTCCGATCGAACTGAAGCGGGGCATGGACAAGGCAGTCACCATTGCGGTTGAAGAAATCCGTAAAAACTCCAAGGAAATCAAGGGATCCGACGAAGTTGCGCATGTCGCATCCGTTTCCGCCAACAACGACGAAGAAATCGGAAAGATCCTTGCAGACGCGATCGAGAAGGTCGGAAAAGACGGTGTTATCACTGTTGAAGAAGCAAAGACCATGGATACCACCACCGATTTTGTGGAAGGTATGCAGTTCGACCGCGGATACATTTCTTCCTACTTTGTAACCGACCGCGACCGGATGGAAACCGTCTTCGAGAATCCCTACATACTCATCCACGACAAGAAAATTTCCAACATGAAGGACATGCTTCCCCTGCTCGAAAAGATCGCGCAGTCCGGACGCCCTCTGCTCATCATTGCGGAAGATGTTGACGGTGAAGCACTCGCAACCCTCGTGGTAAACAGCCTCCGGGGGACCCTCAAGACCTGCGCGGTCAAGGCTCCCGGATTTGGCGATCGCCGCAAGGCAATGCTCGAAGACATCGCCATCCTCACCGGCGGTGAAGTCATCTCCGAGGAACTCGGACTCAAGCTCGAAAACACCGACATTTCCCAGCTCGGTGAAGCCAAGAGCGTCAAGATTGACAAGGACAACACCACCATCATCGACGGAAATGGCAAGAGCAAGGACATCAAGGACCGTGTTGCCCAGATTAAGGCACAGATTGATGAATCCTCGTCCGACTACGACAAAGAAAAACTCAAGGAACGTCTCGCCAAGCTCGCCGGCGGTGTTGCGGTTATCAACATCGGAGCGGTTACCGAGGTTGAAATGAAAGAGAAAAAGCACCGCGTAGAGGATGCGCTTTCCGCAACCCGCGCGGCGCTCGAAGAAGGTATTGTTGCCGGAGGTGGTGTATCCACCATTCAGTCCGCGACAGCACTCGAAAAGGCAGACCTTGAAAACCTTACCGACGACGAAAAAATCGGCTTCAAGATTGTAAAACGCGCCCTCGAAGAACCTATCCGCCAGATCGCCGAAAATGCCGGTGTTGACGGAGCCGTAATCGCCGAGCGTGCCAAAACAGAAAAGAAGGGAATCGGTTTCGATGCTGCGAAGATGGAATGGGTGGACATGGTAAAGGTCGGAATCATAGATCCCGCCAAGGTAACCCGCTCCGCACTGCAGAATGCGGCATCCGTTGCCGGGCTCCTGCTCACAACCGAATGCGCCATTACCGACATCCCCGAGAAGAATCCTCCTGCACCCGCAGGTGGTGACATGGGAGGCATGGGCGGAATGGGCGGAATGTATTAATAAATTGCGTCGCAATTTATTAATACTTCTCGAGGAACGCTGCAACGCAGCGTTCCTCAGGGATCTATTAATTCCACTACACACGCATAACGCAAAAGACCGCGCAGCACGCGCGGTCTTTTTTTGGGGAGGGACGGTTTCATGGTGCGGAGACTTGGACACCTCCTGTTAGTGTAATGAGGCTCCATTCGAAAGAATTACGTCACGATACCACCAGGCGGAATCCTTTATTGTCCGTTTGAGGGTGGCAAAATCCACATGGACGAGTCCGAAGCGCTCTTTGTAGCCTTCCGCCCATTCAAAGTTGTCCATGAGACTCCAGTGAAAGTATCCGGCAATATCCACGCCTTCATCAATGGCCTTTTCCAGCCCCAGAAGATAGCGGTGGGTATAATCGATACGCGAGGGATCGTGGACCTTTCCATCCATATGCACCCAGTCACTGTTGGAAAGTCCGTTCTCGGTAACAATCACCGGCTTCTTGTATCGCTCGTACATGAAGCGGGTGCCCCAGCGGAGTGTTTCGTCCTCAACATTCCATTTGAGGGCTGTCTGCGGCTTCCCGGGGGCGTCTGGAAGGACAGCCGGCTTTCCGTGTTCATTGGTACCGATTATCTTGCCGCTGTACAGGTTTATCCCGAAGAAATCCAGATCCCGGGAAATAAGCGCCATGTCGTCCTGCCAATTTTTCGGTAAATCCTTTTCAATCAGTTCAAGAATATCTTCGGGATATTTCCCGAGGTATACCGGATCCGAGAAAAGGGATATGGTCCAGAACAGTTCCCGGGCTGGAGTGTGGCGGAACATGGCCCTGCGGGCAAGTTCGATATTATCGCGGGTCTCCACTGCAGGAATCATCGCCTGTGTGGTGGGAACATACCCTATTCTGTATTTTTCCCCGCCTTTTGCCCGCAGTATGTCCACGGCTTTGCCGTGCGCGACCATGGAGTGATGCGCAGCTTTCGCGATATCACACTGCGGCAGCATATAGCCCGGGGCATGGTGCCCGTTGATCAACCCGAGTCCCACAAAACATTGTGGCTCATTGAACGTCATCCAGTTGGACACCCGGTCACCCAGAGTATCAACGACTGCACTGGTATACTCGGCGAAAGCATTCGAAATGGAGGGATTCACCCAGCCGCCCTGCTGCTGGAGAACCTGGGGTAAATCCCAGTGATAGAGAGTTACCCAGGGGTCAACCCCGGAAGCAAGAAGTTCATCTACCAGACGCGAGTAAAAATCGAGCCCTTTTTGATTTACCGCACCCCGTCCGGTCGGTATGACACGCGGCCAGGCAACGGAAAAGCGGTAGGCAGGAAGAGCGAGTTCTTTCATGATCGCAACATCTTCCTTGTATCGATGATAGTGGTCACAGGCGGTATTCCCGGTATCCCCGTTATACGTCTTGCCGGGAGTCTGGGAAAAAACATCCCATACAGACGGACTTCTCCCATCTTCATTCCATGCGCCTTCTATTTGATACGACGCGGTTGCCGCGCCCCAGATAAAATCAGTTGGAAAAGCCATAGGTACTCCTAATACGTATGTGTTACACCAAGTGTAATAAAGGCTTCAAAAAAAGGGAAGTCTTTTTGTTTCTTTTTGCAACAAATTGTGTGTCTTTTTCTGTTTTCTCCGTTATGCCTCTCCTTCAAAGCCGTCAGCAGAAATTTTCCAACAATATTGGCAGCAGTTACCAGACACACCAACAATCCCGTCAATCGAAAGATCCGTAGACAGAGAACGTCTTTTGCGGTAAATTTGTCTCCCTATGTTTGGATTTCTGAAACGTTTATTCGGTAAAAATTCAGCACTGCCGGCAGATCCTGACGAAATCGTTGAAGAATTCTGGCTCGCGGATTTTTCACGTGCGACAAACGCCCGGTTTTGTGAAGAGTCTGATGATTCCTACACCACCAGATTAGTAAAGAACAGCCTTGAATTGCAGCTAACGCGCAGGAACCTCTTTGCCTGGACGGTAAACCCCTGGTACCGTTACCGGGATTTTGTTCTTGAGGCATTGATTGAATTTCCTGAATATCAAAATGACAAACCCGCGGATACAGCAGACAACGCGGCAGGCTCGGTTGCCGCGGGGATTCTTTTCCGACACATTTCCGATTCAACCTTTTACAGTGTACAGGTTTCGAACCGCGGCTACATTCGCCTTGATGCTGTAGTCAACAGCACACCGCTACCCGTTCTCGGCTGGACAGAAACAGTACATTCGCCTCCCCCGGCCAATACCGGAAAACATGAAGAAGCTCCTCCCTATCTCGAAAACGAACTCATTTTTTCTCTACGCATCATCGCCCATGATACCAGCATTACCCTTATTGTTAATGACGTATGGGTGGCTGAATGCTTTGACGACACAATCCAGTCCGCAGGGAAAATTGCTTTCGCGGCGCAAACATGGGATTCCTGCCAGCAGGCTTCCCTTGCGCTGAAGGCTTTCTCCATTGATTCACGCCCAATGGAAGTGGAAACTCTGTACACACGGTGGAACCAGTATCTTCATATTCCGGAACAGGCGCGATATCGTCTTGCGGAAACCTGGTTTGCCATGAGTCAATATGTTCCGGCCTTCCTGGAACTCAGAAAAATATGGAAATCCCGCCAACCGGAGTATGAAGAACTCCTCCTGGCAGGGCAGATTCATTTGGCCCAGCGACTGTATGTCGAGGCAGGAGACTTTTTTAACAAGGCCCTGGAGCTGCGTCCCGACTCACCGGAAGTGCATGCGGAAATAGCAGGGCTCTACTATCTGGAAAACCGCTGGCATGATCTGGAAAAGCATCTTGAAACGTTACCAAGGAACATCCTTGAAGAATCTGCGTTCCTTTCCAATCTCGAAGGGCATCTTCTTGCATGGAAGGGGGCTCACCTCTGTGCAGCACAGGCATATTATCGCGCAGCCACGCTCAATGGCAATCAGGGGCTTTTCTTTTTTAACGCCGGTAAGGAATACCACCTTGCCGATGAAAACAGACAAGCCACAAAAGCACTGAAAGAGGCCGCGAACCTCTTCCTGAAAAATGATGAATACAATGATCTTGATCAGTGTCTTTCCCTGTTACGGAAAACGAAGAATGACGATCCGGACCTTCCGGCTTTGACCGGCAAGTATCATTACGCAACCGGAAACATCGCACAGGCCCGGGAAAACCTTGCAGAAGCAGTACGTACACGCACAAAAGATTCAGCAGTATGGTACCTCCACGGTATGATTCTCCAATCTGACGGTCATACACAGAAAGCGCTTAAGGCCATGGAAAAGGCGATAAAACTTGAGCCTGAATACGGGCTCTACCGGTTCCGCCTTGCGGAAATGAAGTTCAATGCGGGAAAACCCTACGAAGCTGAACTTCAAACCGCATTGGAAAAGGATCCGGACAATGGATGGGTACATAACCTCGCCGGGCTTGCTGCCCTTGACAACGGCGATTCTGAAACAGCGCTCAACGAGATACTCTGTGCACGAAAACTCCTCCCCCGGGAGTTACCGGTGCTTGTCAATTATGCAGAAATAGAACGCAGGCGGGGGAATCTCGAGCAGGTACTGCCTCTTCTGTCTGGAGAAGATCCGGAAACACTGCATGCAGCGGCCAATCTTCTTGTGGAAGACGGCCAGCTCGACGAGGCGGATATATGGTACCGCCGGGCCCTGCATCGTCGACCGTATGATCCTGATATTCTTACCGATTGTGCCGCCAACTGCCTCGAACGGGATCTCATAAACGAAGCTGACGATCTATTGTCCCGTGCTTTTGCTGTTACCACCAATGAACGTATGTACCAGCTCGTCAGTGTTCTGGCAGGGAAAAAGGGAGAATACGCACGCGCTGAAATAGCACTTGTTCAGGGTCTTCAGGAATTCCCAAACAACCCTCTGCTTCTCTATGAATTAAGCGGCGTGTATCTTGTAACCGGGAAAATGGACAAGGTACAGGATATTGCTGAACAACTTGAAAAAGCTGGGCAAAAGGACAAGGCGGGAATGCTGAAAAAAGAGATCCGGGAGGCGGGAACCAATAAAATACTCTGTGCAACCTGTCACCGGGAGTGGCGGGTACCACGGGATATTCCTCCGCAGGGATCCCTCAAGCTCCGGGCACAGCCGCCAGATGATCTCCCTGCCGGAACATGTCCGGAATGCCGGGAAACCTACTGCATTGGATGCGCAAAGGAACAGCTCGGAGAAGACGGCCGATTCCGCTGCAAAAACTGCGGAGTACCACTCAAACTTATTGATCGCAATGTATTGTGGGTATTACGGGAATGGTATCAGGAAGCACTGAAGAAATTGTCAGATAAAAAATGAAAATTCTGCCAGAGGCCAGGACGGATAAGGGGTGAAACCTCCGGTCCGCTAAAATAATCCCGTATTTTCCGGAGATAGGCCGAACGCGAAATGTTCATACCCCCGAACCGGGCAATGTGGTCGGTATAGACCTGCGAGTCGATGAGACGTCCACCCATCCTGTTGAAAAATACGTCCGCGAATACCGCAAGGGCTGTTTTTGACGCATCGGAAACCCGGGTAAACATGGATTCCCCGAAAAAAATATCACCCAGATGTACGCCATAAAGACCACCCACAAGATATCCATCTTTCCACGCTTCGACCGAATGGGCAATACCGAGACGATGCAGCCGGACAAAGGCCTCCGCCATGTCATCAGTGATCCAGGACCCGTCCTGATCATCCCTCGCTATAGCGGAACACCAGGTAATAACACGCTCAAACTCCCGATCGGCGGTTATATCAAATTTTCCCTGCCGGACGGTCCGTGCCAGACGGGAGGGCACATGGAAACTCTCCGGAGTTATGACAAAACGGGGATCAGGAGATTGCCAATACAGAGGATCATCTTCGTTGAACCAGGGAAAAATCCCCTGCGTATACGCGGACACAATCATTCCGGGAGAGAGATTCCCGCCCACAGCAACGACCGATCCACAGGCGTCTTCCGGATCCGGAAAGGGAAACCGTTCATCAATATCAAGCCAGGGGAAGTCGGGATCACTACGGGTTTCCGCGTCAAAAACGCGGAGGGCCTTTCCTGACATCAGAGCTCTTCCGTCAACGCGGCCATGGGTTCGGTTTCCCGAGGAATCACGGTTATGCTGATTTCTCCCGGTACCCCGGGATCATGGTCACAACGCGCGGTGCCGCCGTCGGAAA
>CAZVEL010000391.1:0-5543 GCA_964626305.1 uncultured Treponema sp.
TTGTTTGTTCAAGCACCAGTTCCCCAGAAACGGAGACTCCTTCCTCGGGGGAAAAATCTGTCAAGGTCATGGTGTACTTTTCCTCACTGTTCGCGACAACGGACAGGCCGGAAGGATAGGATTCAGAAGAAAGCTCCTCTACCATCATGTATTCATCGATCATCCCGAAGATGCCTTCTGCGGTTTCTGCGACTTCTGCGGGAACCCCGGTGCCTCCTACTCCGCTACCTGACGAGGAGCCGGAATCACATGATAGTGTACAGACAAGAACCAGTACTGTTACACACAAACTGATAACCTTTAAAAAATCTTTTGCCATACAAGGCCTCCTAAAACTACCAGACTAAATCCGGTGGTGAATGGTTTTACGATGAAGAGCTACCCGCAGGATCATTTTTGTAATGTAGATAGCTGGACGAGAAAACCATTCTGTTAAGGTTAACTATAGCATGCTTTATGTGAATTACAAGGATTAACTGCAGAGATCCTTGCATTCCGCGCGGATGCGTCGTATTCTCCTATTCTGGAGCAAAAAATTAATGCCGAAACACGAAAATAAACCCGTTGTGGCGATTATGTATGATTTTGACAAGACGCTGTGTACCCGCGATATGCAGGAATACAGTTTTATTCCCGGGCTCGGAATCAGCGCGGAGGTCTTCTGGACCGAAGCGGGAAAGTTGTCCGGAAAGGGCATGGATCCAATCCTGGCGTACATGTATCTCATGCTCAAGAAAGCCCGAGACGCGGACATTCCAATCCGGCGGGAGAATTTTGTTTCGCTTGGTCATGATATCGGATTTTTTCCGGGCATTGACGACTGGTTTGACAGAATCAATCGGTATGGTAAAAAGTGCGGCGTTGAGGTACAACATTTTATCATTTCCTCAGGACTCAAGGAAATCATCGAGGGATCACGAATCTGCGACAAGTTTACCAAGATTTATGCCTGTGAATTCCACTATGACGCAAACGGAGTCGCGGACTGGCCGCTCCTTTCCGTGAACTACACCACCAAAACCCAGTTTTTGTTCCGCATCAACAAGGGCGTTCTCGATGGAACCGACAGTGCCGCATTGAACCGCTACGTCCCGGAGGAGGACCGGCCCATTCCTTTCCGTAACATGGTGTATATTGGTGATGGCTTGACCGATGTGCCCTGCATGAAACTTGTGAAGGCGAACGGTGGTCATTCGATAGCGGTATACGGGAGAAACAACCGTAAAAAGGTGGAGGAGCTTCTTGTAGACCGACGGGTTGATTTCCTTGCTCCCGCCGACTACGGTCCGGATAAAGAACTGGATATTCTGGTAAAACGAATCATAGACCGTATGTGTGTGGTACAGGATCTGTATGAACGGCATCGGGAGCAGCAGCAGCATGTTTCAGGAAAATAATAGCATGCGGAATGCGCCCGCTCCGGCGGAAACCCTCGTTGTGTACGCGCTTGCTGTTTTATATGTGCTGGCCTCTTCTCGGGCATTCAATCTCCACGATCCTCGATGGGTGAATCTTCTTTTCCCTGTTGGGCTTGCGGCTATACCTTTCGCGGTTGCCGCTATTCGCCGTCTGAATCTTTCTACTGTTTTCCCTGTTTTCCGGGTACCGCTGCGATATGCCGCCGGTGCGCTTCTTTTGGTTCCGGTTGTTCTGATTTTGATGCTGCCGCTCGCACAGCTTGCGGCGCCCTGGCTCCCTGTCCCGGATTCTGCGGAGCAGACCCTGGTGGACGCGCTTCTTTCAGGCGGGTTTCTCTACGCCTTTCTTTTTATTGTAGTGCTTCCAGCTCTTTGCGAGGAAGTTCTCTTCCGGGGTTTTATTCTTTCAGGATTGCGGAACTATTTCGGGAAATGGCCATCCATACTCATTTGCTCCGTGTTGTTTGCAGCGCTCCATCTTGAACCGGCACGGATACCCTTTGCCCTGATTCCCGGGCTGGTTATAACAGCCGTTGGATGGCAAACACGGTCCCTCGTTCTTCCCGTACTTATGCATTTTTTTCACAATGGAATCCTCTTCTATCTGCTCTGGAATACTGCGGCAGGTTCCACCGGAACGCCGTTCCCTCCTATCAGCAGCGTTTTCCCATGATTTTTCCCTCATGGTCTTCACTAAGCAGGGTAAATCCGGTTTTCCGGTAAAATGCGATTGCTCCGGTGTTTTTTGCACTGACGCCAAGATGAGCTCCGGGGCAATCGGCGCTATGAAGCTGCCGAATAAATTCTTCTATCAGTTCTGTTCCAAGACCCTTGCCCTGGATTTCGGGAAGAAGATCTATGTGGAAATGAGCGGGATAGTCGGTAATCCAGGGAGACGAAGAAATCTCCGGTGTGATAACAGGGCGGAGAAGACGGACAATCAAGTCTTTTTCCCGCGTGCTGGAGACAGCAGTGTTCTTTTTTTCGATACGTTCTGAATAGCGGCGTCTCAGTGGAGGCAGCCAGATTTTTTCAAACCATTGATTGAATTGGACTGTGTTATCGGTCCCGACCAGATATCCCGAGGGGAGATGGTTTTTTCTCTACAACAAAACAAAACCGGGCGTTGTAGACAGGATAGGGCGCGGCATAATATTGCCCAAGAAGCCAGGGATCCGTAAAATCCGTGCTTGCGTCGCCCCCGTCGGCACCGGTCTTGAGACAGATTTCATACAGATAGGGCAGATCGGAAAGGACAGCGTTACGGATATTTGTACTCATGCTTCAATTATATACATCCCGGGATGACTTTCACTAGGCATTTTTTTGTGATATTCTAGGACATATGGCATATGAAGTAACGGCTACCCGGCGTCGTCCGGGGAAATTCGAAGACCTGATAGGACAGGATTTTGTCGTCGCGACCTTGCAAAAGTCGCTTTCCGCCGGAAAAATCGCACCTGCGTATCTTTTTTCCGGCCCGCGCGGCTGTGGCAAGACCAGTTCTGCCCGTATCCTGGCAAAATCGCTCAACTGTCTCACGTCTCCCGGGGCCGCTCCCTGCGGAACTTGTACGGCCTGCCGGGAAATTACCGCCGGTTCGAGTCTCGATGTAATTGAAATTGACGGTGCCTCGAATACGAGCGTCAATGATGTACGTCAAATTCGCGATGAAGTACAGTTCCCGCCGAATTCCTACCGGTACAAGGTGTATATAATCGACGAAGTGCATATGCTTTCCACCAGTGCATTCAACGCACTTCTCAAAACAATAGAAGAGCCGCCACCCTATGTCATCTTCGTGTTTGCGACCACGGAATTGCACAAGGTTCCCGCGACCATCAAAAGCCGGTGTCAGCAGTTTGCTTTCCGTCTGGTTTCAGTTGAGCTTCTCAAACAGGCCCTTGCCGATGCGGCGGCTGAAAGCGGTATTAGCGCGGATGATGAGGCTCTTTTCTGGATTGCGCGAGAGGCAACCGGAAGCGTTCGTGACGCATACACCCTTTTTGACCAGGTCGCCTCCTTCTCGGACGGACATATCACCTTCGAAAAGATACGCGACAAACTCGGACTCGTCGGGATAGACCGCATTTCCGGTATTGTTTCGGCCTGCGCAACAAACAAGGTGAACGAAGCGCTTGTCTCACTCGATACAATCATTGAATCCGGCGTTTCCATTGAACAGTTTACCGTCGATGTTGCCGACTATTTTCGATCACTCCTGCTGATAAAAAACGGCATAACCCGTGAAGCCCTGCTTGGGCAAAGCATAGACCGTTTTTCCCGTGAAGCTCTTGATGCCTGGACCGGAGAACAGCTGGAACGGGGCCTTGAGATTTTTCTACAATTATACCGGGATATCCGCTATTCCCTGGATGAACGCTATGAACTTGAGCTTGCTGTTTCCCGGCTTGCCTGGCTTTCTGATTATGTTTCGTCCGCAGAGATGAAACGGGCGGTCGAGCGCGCGCAGAGCGTCCTTCTGGGGTCTTCTCCCGGCGCACCACGGAGGGATAGCGGCCCTTTTCCTGAAGCGGACCGTACATCAGACCGGGAACCGGCTGACGCGGTCCGTGAAGAACCGGTAGCTGATCCCTTTGCCGACATCAAGAACCGCATAAACGGATTTACCAACGAACAGCCTGGACAAGACGTTCCTTCTAACTCTTTGGACGACCACATCGACAACCGTGATCCCGAAGAATCTTCTACGGAGATTTCCGGATTCGTGGAGAACGAGTCCTGTTTTGTGGCTTCTACGCAAACGGACGAAGGTCCCCCGGTGCAAAGTGAGGATGAGCTCGTACCGGTTCCCGATACGCCGATCCCTCTTGAGATGGTCCAGGAAAAGCTCATCGAGTTTTTCCGCTCGACCCGCAACATGCTGGCTTCCGCACTTGCGCAGACCTATGGCTGGAAAGATACCGGACCAGCGGTTGTTTTTCTGGTGCGAAAGCCTTTTCTTTACACTACAATCAAACAGGACATACCCCTTATTTCCGCCTCGGTATCGCGACTTGTCTGCCGCGATGTTCCGGTGGAAGTTCAGCTGGATAAAACGGCCGTGGAGGATGAAGCTGGTGAAAATGAAATCCCCGAACAAGTCGAAAGACTACGCCGGATGTTTAAAGGAGTTATACTCGAGGAGGGAGAACGAAAATGAATCCTTTTGAAATTCTCGGGAATGCCAAAGGTTTCCAGGAAAAGCTACAGCAAATACAAAACGATATGGCGGAAATTACCGCAACCGGGACCTCGGGAGGCGGAATTGTTACCGTTACGGTAAACGGACAGTTTGATCTTGTTGACATACAGATTGATCCTGTGGCGGTAGATCCCCGTGATGTCCCCATGTTACAGGATTTGATCATTGCCGCGCATAATGCTGCCGTGGAAAAGATGCGTGAAATCGCCAAAGAGCGAATCGGCGGTCTTGCCGGACGCATGCTTCCGCTATGAACGCGCTTGATGATGTTATAGAAAGTTTTTCCCGTCTACCGGGTATAGGTAAAAAGAGCGCTTCACGTATTGCCCATTACCTGCTGAAAAGCAACCGGTCCATAAGCGAACGCCTTGCACAGGACGTCTCTGTGCTTCATGACCGGATTCGCATGTGCAGTGTCTGCGGAGCCTACACCGAAGATGAAGTCTGTGAAATCTGCCGGGATCCCGGACGGGACCGGCATACGCTTTGTGTTGTTGAGCAGCCCCAGGATGTTCAGACAATTGAAGCCGTCCGTGAATATCGCGGACTCTTTCATGTTCTTGGAGGAGTAATCGCACCGCTAGAGGGCGTGGGACCGGACCAGTTACGTCTTTCCTCTCTTGTTTCCCGGATTCAGGAAGAACAGATACAGGAAATAATCCTGGCAACAAATCCGACTGTGGAAGGTGATACAACCGCTCTCTACATTCAGAAAATTCTCACAAACATATCCGTTTCAGTTACCCGGCTTGCTTCAGGGCTTCCTGTTGGAGGAGATCTGGAGTACGCGGATCGGTTGACTCTTGCCCGGAGTTTCCGTGGTAGAAGTGGGTTCTGATAGACTGCTACCAAAAATGTTGAAAAAATCTGGCTCAAAAAGTCAGAATTCTTAGCCATTCTGCCATGATTTACCCTATATA
>CAZVEL010000392.1:0-2855 GCA_964626305.1 uncultured Treponema sp.
CAAGTTCGTTTATCTGTTCTTCGGTTCGTGCCGCGGATCGGATCGCGGTGGTATCGGTGAATCCGAGCTGCACGCACTGGTTATCAAGTTCGGTTTTTATGGTTGTAATGTCTTCCTGTTTCCTGTTGAGTAATGCTTCCTGATGTTCTTTCCGGGTTATCAGGGAAACACATTCTTCTTTCGCCGTGGCGAATCCTTCGGTGAATTTCTTGATTGCCGCATCAAGCTCCAGAAGGGTGGCATCCAGAATTTCAAGCGCTTCCTCTGCCATGGAAGGATCCGGAACGGTTTCGTCCGGGAATGCTTCCCGGTATCGGTCGGTGTTGAATGAAATGCCGGTTTCTTTCTTTGCTATCATTCCGGAGAGTGATTCGAGTTCAGCCGCAGTTTGTTCGGTGCCGGCAAGGAATGCGGTACGGTTTTTTCTGATTTCTTCCGCCTCCCGTACTGCTTTCCGCGACTGATTGAGAGCATTGACTGCTCTTTCCATTTCCTTCGCTGCCTGTTCAAGCGTTTTGGCGGCTTCTTCGGGGGAGGGGACAGGCTCAGGCGCGTCCTGTTCAAACGCGGTTGTTTCCTTTTTACAGATTTCCGCGAGGCGCTCTGATGCCGCCTGTTCGTGTGCGCGCTGGGTTGCGAGGTCTGATCGCTTCTTTTCAATTTCGGCTTCAAGCAGTTGAATGGTACGTTTTTTTGCGTCGATCCGTTCAGCGGTGTCGAATGTCCCGGAGGGGGGGGCGGGGTGCGGATGTTCTGTCGAGCCACATACTGGACAGGGTTCGCCCTGCTTGAGTATCTGGGCAAGGGTAGCGGCGATATCACTGGTTTTTTCCTGCTCCGCTTCCTGTGTGAGATCTGTAAGTTCCGCTTTCGCGATGGCGAGGTCTTTTTCCGCTTCGTCAAGTCTGTTTTTCGTATTGGCAGCGGCCCCCGCGTGGGCGGTTCGTGCAAGGCTCAACCGTTCATGGTCAGTGGCACAGTCATGGAGCATCCGGGCTTTCTGGAGTCTGGTGTCAGCTTCTTCTTTGAGGCGGTCACGCTCTTCCAGGAGCGAAACCGGCTCGTAGAGATCCGCAAGACGAGCGTCAAATTCTTCCAGTTGATTTTTGGTGGCCCTTGTTGCTTTCAGCAATTCCGTCTGGCGCGTTTTTAGTCCGGCCAGTTCCTCCTGTTCCCTGACCAGTGTCGCGGCAATGTCAACCGCTATTTTCAAACTTTGCCGTCTGGTGCGGAGTTCCTGACGTTTCTGGTCATCTTTTTCATTGGCTGCGGCAGCTTGTTCAAGCGTGGTCCTCGTTTCAATAGCGGCGGCAAGGTCCTGTTCTGTTTCAGCGAGATCCCGCGTTGCCTTCTCCCGGTCCGCTTCCGCCGCAACCAGCTGTTCAACGCGGTACACGAGCGGCGCCGCTTTCCGGGCCAGGTCAAGTTCGTCCTGTTTAGCCCTGATGGTTTCTTTTTCGGTCCCGAGTGTTTCAAGGAGTTTGGTCAGTTCTTCATACCGACTTCTTTTCTGGTCAGCAGCACGAGCCTGTTCGCAGATACGGCTTTGTTTCTGATATGAATCAAGAAGCGCTGCGTGTTTTTTTTCACGATCGGCTATGGATGCAAGAAGTGAATCACGATCATCGGTATAGGTGTCACTATCATACTCATTCCGTAATGCGGTAAGCGCTGTTTCTTTGTCTTTCAGGCGCAGGCCTGCGTCGCGGGAGCGTTCACGGGCTTCTTCAATGAGCCGGGTATACAGTTCCATGGGAAAGAGTTTGAGCAGTACGTCTTTCCGATCTTTCGAGTTCAGACGGAGGAACTGGGAAAATTCACCTTGGGGTAAAAGGACGATTCGTGAAAATTCTTCGAGGGACAGGCCGATACGCATGAGAATCATTTCGTCGGTTTCGCTTTTTTTTGAGGCTGTTTGCGATTCCCACGCGGTTCCGGATTTCTTTTCGAGGGTTACCTGTTCGGGCGTTTCAGTGATTTTTCCGCTCCGCTTGCCGATTGTTTCTCCCGGAAGGCTCCTGCGTACCCGATACCGGTCCCGGCCAAGCAAAAACTCAA
Organism: uncultured Treponema sp.; assembly: GCA_964626305.1. Classification (GTDB taxonomy): domain Bacteria; phylum Spirochaetota; class Spirochaetia; order Treponematales; family Treponemataceae; genus Teretinema. The sequence continues at coordinate 2,059 of CAZVEL010000392.1, forward strand.
GCTCCACGGCGCTTTCATCGGCTGGTTCGGCAAAATGGCTTCTCATTTGTTTCACAAGCCCTTTTCGTCCCCCTGGAATATTTCCGTAGAGGGCATAGGTTATGGCGTCGAAAATGGAGGTCTTGCCCGCACCTGTTTTTCCGTAGACCAGGAAGATGTCTCCCAAGACGGTAAAATCAATATGGTGTGTACCGTGGAAGGGTCCGAAATTTTTGAGGAGGAGTTTTTCAACTTTCATGGTTCAAACCTTCCAGCAGTTGTGAAAAAAGGGCTTTTTTTTGTTCATCCACAGTTCCGTACAGTTGTTCTTGAAAAGCACAATAGTCCTCAAGGGGATTCCGTCCTTTTTGTTCATTGTCTCCGGGTTCAGGTTTTTTGTGTATGTCTTGCTGAATCATGCCCTGCCGGATGCTCAATAAAAGGGGAAACTTCTCGCGGAGGAGATTCATGGGATTGGCCACAAGGGTCGTATCTGTAAGGGTGATTTCGAGATATGAATCAGCATGCTGGTCGAAGGTGGTACCGTGATAAAACTCGTCGAATGCGCCCGAGAGGCGGACAACCGGGCGTAGCGGGCGTACTGGAATGCGGGTAACCGTTACCGGTACGCCGGCGGAAGTGGTGTCAAGTTCCACGCGTAAAAAGCATTTTTCACTTCCCGCTTCGTCGAAGGCATAGGCAAGAGGCGCGCCGGAATACCAGATGCGGTCATGTACGCGCTGGGTTTTGTGGAGATGACCGAGTGCGACGTAGGAAAAACCTGAAAAGAGCGAGGAGGGGACCTTCTCGGCTGATCC
>CAZVEL010000393.1:0-3853 GCA_964626305.1 uncultured Treponema sp.
TCTGGAAAAAGAAATTTTCACTCCTCTCGATATGCAAGACAGCGGTACCGGATATGATCCAGCCTCCAATCCCCTGCTTGCCACCGGATATGGAACCGACGGTATTCTCACTCCGGGACTATCCTGCGCCGACATGGGTTACGGTGCGGGATCCATGTATTCAACCGTTATGGACATGTACCGATGGGATCGTGCACTGCATGAGGATATACTGGTGAGCAAAGAACGCATCGAACGCATGATGACCCGCTACAACGAACAATACGGATACGGCTGGTGGTTTTTCGATGAAGGGAAAGGACTGATCCCGGTCCATGGTGGCCGGCTTTTAAACGGCTCATTCTCCGGCTTCTTCATACACAACCGCGTTGATGATATCTGCGTCATCATTCTCGGGAACGACGGCGATCACGATGAAAAGCGGGACTTCATACGGTATATGAATACCGTGCTTTCTCGTGAGTAACGATATACAGAGTTGCCAAAGCTGGTAAAGGCATTTATACTCTGTAAAAATTTGCAAAAGGAGCTTGTTGTATATCATGAACACTCCGATTCTTGAAACCGAACACATTCTGCTGCGGTGCCAAGTATTATGATTGCTGTGAATATGTGTTGCATCTGTAAGGATTTCCCATGCGTCCCGATTTGAGCACCACTATTGATCCGTCCCTCTTTCTTGAATACTACTGGCTCAAGGATGAATTGTCCGACTTTTGCAAGCAGTACGGGATTCCTTCAACGGGAAGCAAAGAGGAACTCACAAAGAGGATATATACGTTTCTGACAACGGGAACAATCCCGCAAAACCAATTCCCAAAAAGAGCACCGAAGAAGCCCACGGGCAATTCCCCGCTCACATTGGAAGCTGTCATCCCCGATGGATACCGGAATGATGAACATCATCGCTCTTTTTTCAAGAAAGAAATCGGCGAGCACTTCAAATTCAACGTCCCGTTTATGGACTGGATGAAGGCTAACGCGGGGAAAACATACCGTGAGGCAATCTCAGAATGGAAGAAGATTGACGCCGAAAAGAAAGCCGGGATAAAGCGTGAAATAGGGTCACAGTTCCAGTATAATCAGTATACACGGGATTTCTTTTCGGAGAATCCCGATCGCTGCCGGGAAGATGCGATACGATGCTGGAATTACAAGAAGTCGCTTCCCGGACATAACCACTATGAACACACAGACCTGCTCATACTGGGATCCCCCAAGGAATAACACCCATAAAACGCGTTTTCTTCAGAACCATTCTTGAAGGGCTCTCTATCGGATCCTGGGCTTTTCTCTGAGAAGTAATTGCGGTCCTAGCTTTTAAAAACCGGAAGTTTCGGTATCTCAGAAAAGTGTACCAACGTCTTTCAAATACGCATTTAACTTTCAAATATTGATTTTCTGGTGTATACTGATACTGAAAGATAAGGAGGATAATGTATGAAAAAGGCAGATAGAAAGATCACCATATTCAGCATCGTGAAGCAGGGTATTCTCAGCTATGTCTCCATCCTGAAGGAAACATCTCTTTTTAGAATGCATACTGGGAACTAAAGTAAAGAAAACGCTGATCAGCATAACCCGATATGAATACCGACACCCCCTTTATCAAGCATGTGGAAACCGGCGGTACGGCACATGGTGCCGGACCGCTTTTTTTCTATTTCTCGAAGAGGTCTGAAACCTTCTTGAGCAATTCAATAATCGGCAATTTTTGCGGGCAGGCTTCCTCGCACGCACCGCATTCGATACAGTCCGACGGTTTTCCCCTGATCATGGCATAATTCGCGAAATATGACTGCTGTATCGAAAACCCGCCACCCGGATTTGAGCGCTTTTCTTCATTGTACAACGAGAAATATTCCGGAATCGCTATATTCTCCGGACAACCTTCAACACAGTAGCGGCAGGCAGTACATTGTATTTCGACCGCATCATGAATAATGCCGGCGGCTTTATGAACAACCGAAAGTTCCGCTTCACTGAGCGGTTCAAAATTTGACATGTACGATATATTGTCACGCAGCTGTTCCAGGTTGGACATGCCGCTCAACACCATGAACACGCCTTTCTGGCTCGCGGCAAAACGTACTGCCCAGGACGCGGCGGACATATCGGGCTGCAGTTCCCGGAACATTTTTTCCGCTTTATCCGGAACTGTGGCAATGGTTCCGCCCTTGATCGGTTCCATAACCACAACCGGTTTTTTATGTTTGTTTGCAACCTCAAGACACTTCCGCGACTGAATTCCTTCACTCTCCCAATCAATATAATTGATCTGGAGTTGCACAAAATCCGTTTCAGGATGCTCGGTCAATATGCGGTCAAGAAGATCCGCGTCATCATGATAGGAGAACCCTATCTTGCGGATTTTTCCCTCTTTTTTCATCTTCTGCAGGAATGGGAAGCATCCGAACTTTTCTGCCATATCGTAGTGAGCATGGCTAAGACTGTGTATGAGATAATAATCAAAATACTCCACACCACATTTTTCCAGCTGTTCCTGAAAGTACCGTTCATTGTCTGCGGATTCTTTCATGAAAAATACCGGCAGTTTCGTGGCGAGCGTGTACGATTCCCGGGGATGCCGCTTGACCAGCGACTCCCTGACCGCGAGTTCACTCTTGTAATCATGATACATGTAGGCCGTATCAAAATATGTAAAACCCTTAGCGATAAACTCATCAATCATTGCATTAAACTGATCAGTATCAATTATCTCTCCCGCTTCGGTCGTTTTGAGTGGCAGCCGCATACAGCCAAACCCGAGTTTCTTTGCATTGTTCATGCCTGCTCCTTCTGTCTTTAAAAACGTATCACGTATACCCTACCATATAATACGGCGCTATTCCCGGGTCAAGTGATTTTACGCATTTTTTCACTTTTTCCCAGCAGCAGGAAATTGTCTTTCATCCGTAAACGGTATACTATTATAGAAGCACCTTTTGTCCGGAGGCTCCATTGCGGCGACATCATGTTCATGTGTATGCAACCTGTGACGTACATCAGCCGATACTGGCACGCGCTTTATTCACCTTCATTTCCATTCCGCTCATACTCCTGGCCCTTGCCGAATTCAAGGGACCTACCATTGCAGCGGCTTTTGCAAATACCAAAGAAACACTGACCACCTTTCCGCACATGGGGATGGTGATTCTGTATCTTTCCGTCTTCTCTGTGCTGATGGCCCTCTACATGCGCCCCATGATTCATGTATGGCGAAATCAGGTGCATGGCCGTACCGGCAGTCAGGAAGAACGGGATTGTGCAATGAACCGCCTGAATCGTATTGATCGGGTCGTCATCACCTTCTGTATTACCGGATTTACCCTTGGCCGCATCAATGAACTCATGATTGCGGCACGGATCTACCGTGAAACAGCCGGTGACATTTTCATGTTCGGGTTTCTTCAAGCCTGGTCAATCGGCCTGTTTGCTGCCGTACTCATAAACCTTACCCTTTCAAACATTCTATTTCCGGTCAGACGCGCCATCCTCCTCCAGGGATCCTCGGTACCCTTGCGGAAATATTCATACATCAAGAAAATATTCCTCGCATTCCTTTCACTTCTCTTCTTTTTACTCATGCAAATGGCCGTAACTTCATTTGATCTTCTGCAGGCTGGCGGAAAGCTTCTCGAAAAAACACAGGAATTAGCCGGAAATGAACACCATCTTCTTGAATGGGGAAAACGTATCAGGGACACTAACCCGGGACGTTTTTTGCATAATGAGGAAATAAAGAAAAGTTTTGCTGTTCTCCTGCTCCGCGCTTTTTTCTGTTTTCTTCTTGCCTTGCGCCTGCTCTCCCTGCTCAAGCAGGAGCTGAAGAATCCGCTCAATACCGTTGCCT
>CAZVEL010000394.1:0-2735 GCA_964626305.1 uncultured Treponema sp.
TCGGTGTGTTCAAAATCGAGAACCGCCCCACGGCCCGATTCCAGGTTCCGGAGAAACGTGTATTTTACATCAGCAATACAATCAATGGTTAATCGCTCAAAGGAGAGTACCGGAAGGTCTTTGCTCATTCTTCCGCACCTCCGCGTTCTCCATAATCAGACAGTTCTTTTTCCGAAACGAGGCTGTCCAGTTTCAGAATGAGAATGAAGTCATCTCCCACACGTCCCATGCCCCGGATAAACGACGTATCAATACTCGTTCCGATCGCCGGAGGCGGTTCAATGTTCTCATGCGGGATTTCCAGGACCTGGTCAACTGCGTCACTGAAAAGCCCTATCTCAAGGGACGACTGCTCTTCGTCGGCAAAAATATCGGAAATTTCCGTAACAACAATACTGGTCTCATCTGTCATCACCGTTTTGCCCAGACCAAACTTCAGCCGTAGATCCATTACCGGAATAACATTACCGCGGAGGTTAATCACGCCACTGATGAATTCGGGCATTCTTGGAACACGGGTTATCCGGGGAACCTCAAGAACCTCATGAATCTTTTTTACGTCTATCGCATACCGTTCGTCTGCCAGATAAAACGTTAAAAACTGAGCAAATTCGGTGGTGCTGCTTTCTTCCACAAACGACTCCTTATTCTGCCGAGGGTTCTTCTGCTTCCGTTCGCGATTCTTCAGGTTCTCCGGGTTCAGGCCCTTCCAGTTCTTCCTGCAGGGTTTCCAATTCGGTCCCGGTCAGAATCCGGTTAATATTCAAGATGATGATGAACTCGTCTCCTACATGTCCCATACCTCGAATAAAGGCAGTATCAATGGCTACGCCGATTTTTGGTGGCGGTTCAATGTTCTCATCTTCAATGGTGATTACCTTTTCAACGGCATCGCTGAAAACCCCGACGGTGAGTATCTTTCCATCTCCGTCTTCCTGGTTCTGGAGTATTTCACTGACAATTATTCCGGTATCCACGCCCATGGTTGTTTCACCAAGACCGAATTTTTTGCACAAATCAACAACCGGAACCACAGAACCACGCAGATTTATTATGCCACTCATATAGTCCGGCATCCGGGGGACCTTTGTTATACGGGGAACGGAGAGCACTTCTTTGATGTACGCCACGTTTATGGCATAGCGCTCCTCGGCAAGCTTGAAAGTAAGGTATTGATGAATACCTGTTTTGTCTTTATCCGTCAGGTTAAAATTCCTTGAATTCTCCGTCGAGATCATCCGCGCCCCTGGGCGGGGTATCATTGTCGAGATTAAGGTTAATGCCGGCTTTTCCCTTGTCCGCCGGAACTTTCGTCTGCGGTGTCGTTCTCGGAGACTGCTTCGGTGCAGTCCTCTGGACAACCGAAGTTGCCGGAACTTTATTCTGTGCGGGCTTTTCGGCAGACACCGGGGAGCGGCCCGAAAAACCGTACTCATAGCCGGTTTCGTTTTTTATCAGCTCGGATGATTCGTCAATCTTGAAGTATTCCATGGAGGATTGCATCTGTTCCGCCTGACTCGCCAGTTCTTCTGCCATGGAGGCAGACTCTTCGGCAGCAGACGCATTTTGCTGTACTATTTGATCCAGCTGCATGATGGCCGAGTTAATCTGCCCGGCACCGCTGTTCTGTTCATTACTTGCCGCCGAAATCTCCTGGACAAGATCTGCAGTCCTGCGAATCTCGGGAATAAGGGTGGAGATTGTTTCTCCGGCCTGTTCCGCAATGGTAACGCTGTCAACAGAAAGAGCGCTGATTTCACCGGCTTCCTTTTGACTCCGCTCTGCAAGCTTTCCAACCTCGGAGGCAACAACCGCAAAGCCTTTACCATATTCTCCAGCCCGTGCCGCTTCAATCGAAGCATTCAGCGCCAGCATATTGGTTGAACGGGCTATTTCTTCAATGATCCCGATCTTGGACGCTATTTCTTTCATGGCATTAACCGTTGCTGATACGGCAGTACCGCCGTCTTCTGCGGATTTTGCCGATGTAATGGCTATTTTTTCCGTCTGCTGGGCATTTTCGGCATTCTGCCGGATATTGGCGGTCATTTGTTCCATGGAGGACGTAATTTCTTCCACGGACGAAGCCTGCTCGGTGGCTCCCTGGGACATTTCCTGGGAGGTGCTGCTGAGCTGCTGGCTTCCGCCGGAAACCTGGGTAACGGCTCCAAATACTTCGCCAATGATTCCACGCAACCGCTGAGTCATCTCCTGGAGGGCCTTTGCCAGATCTCCGATCTCGTCACCCCGCGCAAGATATCCTTCGGGGATGTCTTTGCGGAGTTCCCCGGAGGCAATGTCCTCTGCCCGGGCAACCGCAAAACTGATTGGCCTGGTAATGGCGCGGGTAATTGTTATGGCAGGATAATACCGATTATAATGGCTAAGAGGGAAACCAGAATGATGAAAGTCATTGTGCCCTCCATAAGGGCGTCCATTTCTCTGGCCATTATTTCGTTCAGACGGTCCGCTGCCGCAACGGTATCACCACCACCTTTCGCGGCAGTCATCTGTGAATCATGTTGCTTCTCCTCAAGTTCGAGATACGATGAAACATAATTCTGATATGCTACGGCCTGCGTATCCAGTTCCTGCATGAGGACAACGTTCTTTTGCTGGGTGAATTCCCCATCAAGGGTCTGCTTGATTTCTGTATTGTACTCAAAGTTCTCGTTCATCCGGTCAATGTAGGAAGCATCCCCATATTGCAGATATTTGTTGAGAAAAACCTGGGC
>CAZVEL010000395.1:0-7072 GCA_964626305.1 uncultured Treponema sp.
AAGATTTTAACCGTTTTCTCGATCTCCTTTCAAAGTATCCGCTGAATCTCCGCATGGCGATTGAGGAGTATCTCTCCGAAGGGCCTGGTTCAGAACTTCAGAAAATGGAAGTTGTTAACCATGTGCTGGAAGGGACCCCGCTCAAGAAGGTCGCGAGGATCATGGAGGATCGCCTTAACCGGTCCATCCCCATTCCCAAAGATTTCGAGAAGAAGACTGCTGCTGAATACGAAGAAGAAAAGTCGTCGTTACGGTATATTTTCCTCAACAAGATACTTCCGGCCGCTATTCTTTTTACTGGAATTTCTATTCTGACTTTCTGTGTAATATTCCTTTCCTGGCAATTTATCTACCGTCCGCTGGCAGCCGAACAATTGTATAAGCGGGGCTATACCGCCATTGAAGACACCCGGTATACCCAGTCGATGAGGCTCTTTGATGAGGCGGTCTCTGTGTGGGACAAAAAGAAATGGTATTTCCGGTATGCCCGAGCCTATCGGGATAAGAAGCAGTACATATCGGCAGAGACCATGTATGAACGGTTGCTCAACCGTTTCAGAAATGACCGGAAGGCCGGACTCGAATACGCAGAAATGCTTCGGACCGATTTGAGAAATTTTGAAAAAGCAGAAACCGTTCTCAAGCGGCGTGTTCTTGATAATTACGTGAACGATTCCGACGGCATGATGCTTTTGGGTGACACCTATCTGGACTGGGGTGAGGAAAATCCTGCCAAGTATGAAGATGCCCGTAAAATGTATGCGTCTCTGATTGAGCTGTACGGTGAAAAGGATCCCTATCTTGCCAGAATGATGCGCTATTTTATCAGAACTGACAATCTGGCTGAAGTCCTTCCCCTCAAGGACCATTTTGTTTCAAAGCGGAAAATGACTCTCGGAGCTCCCGACCTCGTGGAGCTCAGCGGATATCTTCTCGACAAGCGGTATCATCCTGCTCCGGGTGATTCCGAAAATCTGCGTTCCCGAATTGACGATGTGCGTGATCTTCTAGAAGAAGCTGTTGAAGCTGACCCTGGAATACCCGAAGCCCACTACAATATGGGACGTTTTTTTATTCATAACGATCGGCCCGGACAGGCTTCCACCGCACTTGGTGAGTCGTTGCGTCTCTTTGATACGGCAACTCCCATGTCCCCCAAACGGGTTCTTACCCGTGTTGACGCGTTCCGGCTTTTGGGTGAGCTGCGTGCCGAGGACAAAGAGTATCTTCATGCACAGGAACTCTATGCTCAGGGAATGTCCCTGTACGAACAACAGCGTGAAAACCGGGCAGTTCCACGGGATCCCCGCGTTGGCCGTTTGTACGCCGATTCGGCGGACATCGATTACTTTATATCCAATGATCTGGATTCTGCGCTTGTTCATTACCGTAAAGCTCTTGAAGAGCTTCATGATACTCCTTCGGTACGTTATAGAACAGGATGCATTCATTATCAAAAACGGGATTATGAAGAAGCAATGCATGCATTCAGCCGTGCTTATGCAGAAAAGAATGAGGACCGGCATTTACGGTACGCGTTCGCCAACACGCTGTTCCGCCGGGGAAATCAGTTCGCTGCCCAGGGTCATTATGAACGACTGATGGAGTCTCTCGAAGCCGAACGTGTCCGCAAGGGAATCATTTTCCCGCAGGCAAGAAGCGATCATGGAGATTTTGTTGAACTGTATATGAAAACAGCCAACAATCTCGGTGTTACTCTGAATCGTCTGGCAAACAGGACAGGAGACTCGGGTAAAAATGCGCGGGCGCTATCCCTGCTTGCGGAATCAGCTCGTGCCTGGGACTCGCTGACCCGTAATCCTGAAACGCTTGTGCGTTTAAGTAGAATACGTATCGAAAACAATACGGCGGCAGAATCAATTTCGACGCCTTCTGATGTAAACGGGAATCTTGCGTACATGAATATAAAGTACATGACATATCCCCGGCCGGAATTCCAGCCGGAGCTGTACAGCGATATTCCGAAGACGCTTGAGGGCGAAGCTGTTCTCCAGCAACGGGAAGACCAATAAGACTTATTGCACATTTGTGTTTCTGTTGGTATTATTCTGAAGGTGATCAGAGGGCCGCCCGAGGCAGGCTTTTCTGCCGCAGTCTTCTTGTATTTCTGGTGGGCGTTTAACTCAGTGGTAGAGTGCTACCTTCACACGGTAGAAGTCACTGGTTCAAGTCCAGTAACGCCCACCAGAAATATAAGCTGCCGGGAATTACCAGGCATTCATTTTGTTTATATCCCGTAACCGTGATATACTTGGCTACATGAAAGGCGCGATAATGGGAATTATTTCCGATTTCAGATACCGGAAGATCTCGCAAACCTCAACGGTTGAGGATCTTCTTAAAGAATTTTTCAGAAAATCCATACATATTTGCGCTTCATTCATCCCGTTGTTCGCTACGTGGAATTTATCATATACCGTCATGGGTCTTTCCTTTATTGCGACGTTGTATATTGTAAGTGAATATTTGCGGATTTCAGGATTTTCAATTCCGGTAATATCACGTGTAACTGCCTACGCGGCGCGCCGGCGCGATGAAGGACGATTTATTCTCGGTCCCGTTACTCTGGTGTTCGGTATTGTGATTACCTTGCTGGTTTTCCCCCCGGATGCTGCTAGGGTCGGAATTTGCGCCCTTGCCTTTGGTGATGGTATAGCGAGTCTTGCAGGCAAATTGTTCGGCCGGATTAAAATCCCCCATACCAACGGGAAAACGCTTGAAGGTAGTCTTGCCTGTTTTATAGCGGTGTATGCTTCTTCTCTGGCTATTGTCCGCAACCCGCTTTCAGCGCTCGTCATCGCTTTTGTCGCCATGTGCATAGAAGTGATTCCGCTCAAAGACTACGACAACGTTATAATACCGATTGCTATCGCTTCGGTCGCGTATCTACTGCCATAAGTAGTAACGGTGAATTTGTCTGAGATAGAGCCACGCCCCATTAACGAGAGCAAAAGCACCTGCTCCGAAAACAACCCATGAGTCAGATACGCACAGAAGGGCATATCCCACAAGTAAAATCAGGACTCCCCGTGCAGAGCATGAATACTCCCGGGCGTTTCTTAGGCGCCCTTGTACGCGGTAAGAGATCGCTGCCAGCAGGCCAAGAATTCCCAGAAACAGATAAATCATCCGTGCGTATCCCGGTGGAACGAACCAGGTAGAGGTAAGAATCGCGGTATTAAAAGGAACCACGTTTACCAGGGAAAAGGAGAAAAACGCCGTTAGAAAAATGGCGGGGCCTATTTGTTGGGTGGTTTGGCCGGTGGTATAAAGAATGCTCGAAAGCAGGCATAATACAATGAAAAGATGGCAAAACAGGGTAATACGGGAAACGGCCGCAAGTATGAAGCCGTTATTCATCCACAGCTCGTTGAGGGGAATGATCAGGCGGAATGCTTCCAGTGCAATGGTAAAGACCGCGGCGGCAAAGAAGGTTATTTCAGTTGTCTGGGTTTTTTCAAAAGCGAACAGGATATATATCAGCCCGGCAAGAGATAGTAGCGGGAAAAATGTAATGGCTGCCAATGCGGCAGCCGGGCTGTGTGGGGTGAACGGAAGCGCCGAGAATACCTTCAGCGGACGAATCTGCCCGGGGCTTGAAAGTACAGGGCCCTTTAGGAGTATGTAAACAAATGCTGTTACGGACAACATGGCAATTATGAAAACCAGGAGCGTGGCAATCCGTATAAAATTATTTCGTGTCGCCAGAGTCATATAAATCAGAATACCATTAAAAATGAAATAAGGGAATCTCAAGTACGGAGCGTTTTTTGTCGATATTCAAGCAAAGAACGACAGGGGGATTGGAATGCGAAAAGCACTATGTATCGCGCTTTGTTTCACCGCGGCAGTGATTGTGTACGCCGGAGATATAGCAAACTTTATAAACATCGGGTTTTCAACCGACGGGTCACGGTTTGTCTTCGGGCAACATGGTATCACCGACGGGGATTATCGTGCGTACGCGGATATTTATTGTGTCGATGTGCCCTCCAACCGGTTTATTCCTGGCGGCACCTTTTCAACAGCACCGACTGCGGCAACTTCAGGAAAGGACGGTACCGAGGTCTTTTCGGGACTTCGCGGAAGCATTGAAACATACTTGAAGAAACTTGATGTCGATGGAACAAAACCTGGACGCGCGCTGTATGTTCAGGCACAGGATGAAAAAAGGCCGGATCGGCTTGAGTTCCGTGATTTTGAAACTGACCGGGTATTTACAGTTACAATGCATTCATATGCGGAAGGATCCGGAACATCAGTTCGCTCGTCATTCTATCTTGTTCTTGAAATTGTACAACCTGACGGAAAAACCGACCACCACACCATCGGTCTTCCGGGTTACAAGCGGGCGGGGGTAAAGGATTATCGTATCCGCCGTGTTGTTACGGATGACAGCGGATCGGCCATCGTTTTCGTCATAGAGAAAATCCTTGTTGACAACAGGGGCGAGTCGGTTAGGTTCATGGTTGAAACACTAAAACTGTAAAATACGCTCAGAGTGTTTCACGAAAAATCTGAAAACTACGTTTCCCATCCTCGGACAGAATCCGTACGCGGATTCTGTCGTCTCTGAATTTTATTTCCCGCCATAATGATTCCAGCCAAACCGCTTCCGCGGCATCCCGCCACAGGCTTTCGGCCGTGGATTCTTCCCGCGGCATGAGACCTTGAGTAAAAAGATAGAATCCCGGTTCTATCCGGTTCGCCGGATTCCTGTCGGCAAGGTGATCCCCGGTGGCGGGCTCCAGCGTCGATTCATCTACCAGGGACTTGAATTCGTACAGGGATTCGGTTCCGTCAGGAGCTGGTCCTGATTCTGGTAGAACAATCGGGCGATGTAATTCGAGTGTGTGAACAGTAAATTCCATGCAGGAACTATAGCGGAATTTCGGGCAAAATACGAGATGTTGCCTATAAGAAAGCCGGGGAGGCTTACGTATGAAGTATGGAATCTGTTTGTTGTCTGTTTTCATGGTTCTTGTCTGTTCATCCTGTGTGGTTGATCCGGAAACAATCGCAGTGTGGGGCGGGGATGTAACCGTTCCTGAGCTTGCGTCTGTTCAAACACTTTCTGCACAAGAAGTATCGGTTGGGTTTACCGATCCGGTGTTCGTATCAACTGCCGCAGTGGAATGCCCGGATGAGCCCGGACGAGTAATCGAAGCATGCTGGGCTACCGGTGAACAATCGGACACCTTTGTTTTTGTGCTGTCGGAGAATCCAGGTATCGGGGTTTCAGCAGTGCTTCACGCTACCGTCAGGGACGGCAACGGAAACAGTCTCTCCTTTGCCGTAACTTTTATCGGATACAACGAAAGGGTTCCGAAGTTGAAAATCAATGAGATCCGGACAAGCTATGCCAAGCCGAAGGTTGAGTACGTGGAACTTGTTGTTTTGACGGACGGAAATCTAGCCGGAGTTCAGATTGAAAATGCCATGAACTCAAAACAAAGCTACTATGAATTTCCCTCATGTGAAGTTCGCGCAGGAGATTATGTGTTGTGGCATCTCCGGTCCATCGAAGAAGGGCTTGTAACCGAAACCGAAAGAATTGACGCTTCTGCTGGAAAAGACTCCTCTCCCTTTGCCTGGGACTTCTGGGATACGCAGGACCGTGCTCCGCTTAAAAACACGAATGTTCTTCTGGTCCGTGAACGGGGCGGAGGACCGATTCTTGATGCGCTGCTTTGTGCTGAAACCGAGAAGACTGAATGGCCGTCGGATGCGTTACGTATAGCCGCGGAGGCAGCTGTTTCCGCCGGGGCCTGGGGTCCGACAGCCCTGATAACCGATGCTGCCTGTTCGGATAGTATGACCCCGACCAGAACGCTTGGAAGAATTCCGGGGCTGGATGATACCAATGCCGCGGCTGACTGGATGGTTTGCGCTACTTCCGGTGCTTCTCCAGGCACGGAAAATTCGGCGGAGCCATATGTATCAAAAGAATGAACAGGGCTCCTGCAGTGTTTGCAACTCCCGTTGATTCAGGATACTATACCTCAAGAAACGGGAGGCGTTCATGGCAGAATTACTGGCTCCGGCGGGAAACACCGAAGCGCTCGATGCGGCAATCAGGGAAGGAGCGGATGCAGTATATCTGGGGCTGAAAAGTTTCAATGCCCGTATCCGGTCTACAAATTTTGCCTGGTCCCAGTTCGAGGCCGCTGTGGAAGCACTCCATCGCAGGGACAAGAAGATTTTTGTGACGGTGAATACCGTGTTGCAGGAATCTGAAACAGAACGAATGTACCGTTTCCTGTCTTACTTGAACCGTATCGGCCCGGACGGGCTCATTGTTCAGGATCTCGGTGTACTCAACATGGTGCATACCCATTTCCCCAAACTTCGCCTTCATGGTTCCACCCAGCTTAACATTGCCAGCGCACGGGGTGCAAATGCACTGAGCCGTTCGGGGGTATCACGCGTAGTACTTGCCCGTGAACTCGGGCTCAACGAAGTACAAGAGATAAAAATGCGTACTTCCTGCGAGCTGGAAGTTTTTGTACATGGTGCGCTGTGTGTCAGTGAATCGGGCTTGTGTCTGTTTTCGAGCTATCTGGGCGGGAAGTCAGCGAACCGCGGTATGTGTGCCCAGGCTTGTCGCCGGATGTACAGTGCTCAGACTCCTTCCGGTGAGAAAAAGGGCTATTTCTTTTCGCCTCATGATCTGCAGCTCATAGATGTTATTCCGGATCTGGTACAAGCAGGGGTGAATTCGTTCAAGATTGAAGGACGAATGAAAAGCGCCGAGTATGTAGGGACGGTTGTTGCCGCGTATCGGTATGTTCTTGACAATTGGGAATCCGACAAGAAAGCTGTCATTGAGACCGCAAAGCGCATGCTTGCGAACGACTTTGCCCGTCCGAAGACACGATACTGGTATGATTCATCACGTGCGGAAAACATCCTGAATCCGGCTCAGGCCGGTGGCACCGGCATATTCCTGGGGAACATAGCCCGGACCAGAAAGTCCGCTGATTCCATTCTTGCCCTTCTGGGCAGCGGTAGCGGTTACACGCCGGACACCGGCGATTCCATACGCCTGCAC
>CAZVEL010000396.1:0-5147 GCA_964626305.1 uncultured Treponema sp.
CTCCTTGTACAACAGTAAAACACCATCGGTTTCCCTGACGGTAAGCCGTGTGGTCTCTCCCGGTACTATATCAATACGGGATTGAAGGATTCTCTCACCCGAAATGATTTCAAGATCATATCTGCCCGAGGGAATATCCCAGGACTTTTTTCCACCGGAATAGCCGGCCAGGGAGTCCTGGTCATAGGTTTCACCTCCACGGACAATGTTTTCTGAACCGTTGATGAACAATTGATAGTTTCCTTCCGGTGCTTCAAGAGAAAGAGTTCCCGGAAGCGGGATCAGATTGGCACGGAGCACCAGTTCAGTCTGATAGGGCGCTATTTTCAGGGAGAAGATTTCAGGATAGTAGCCCTTCTGTTCTGCTTTGAATTTGAGCACCTGTCCGGTCATGAGCTCTCCCGACTGCAGGGTTTGCAACGGGACCCAAACGTTTCCACGAAGCACCGAATACTGTGTTGCAGAGGTCATCATACGGTTTGTTATCGCATCAAATGTCTCAGTTCGTACTGACAATGGTTGGGGGATAACCCGGTCAAAACTGATTTCGACCGGATATACGGCTGTTCCCCGAGATGCACGTTCTGCAAGGGATTCAAGGGTGAAAGAGTGCCAGTAAATACGCTGTTCAGCGGTTATCTTCGCACGATACATTCCCGGTTCAAGGTATACGGTGTTTGACTCGAAACGGTATCCCGAAGGTCCGGAACGGTCTTCCCGGTTGGTGAACACAATTTTCTGTGTAGTCGCCGGCGGGAATTCCTCCCGGTCATGGACAAAGAGGGCTCCCCTGATATAAAGGTCGTTGGGGTTTTTTATCGTTTCGGGGAAACGGATTCTGAACTGTACCGCACCATAGGACTTCGCCAGAATCGTCCGGTAAATGAATCCCTGTGACCAGGCATACCAGCCAGCGGTACCAAGCAGGACAATCGCTGCTGTAAGGGACAGAGCTACCAGCCGTTTTTTCTTTCTCGGTTTGAATACGGGTTCTTCATATTTCTGGTTTGTAACACATTGCGCCAGGGCTTCACGAATTGTTTCAACCGGGAGCCGTTTCAGGTATTTCTCGACTATCCTGATAACGGCGCTCATGTTTCGGTAGCGTCTTTTCGGGTTTGGCCGGATCATTTTCCGAATGAGCCGGGCAATAACCGGTGGTGTTTCCGGGTTTATCTTCCGTATGGGGGTGAATCTGCCCTTTTGAATGGAAAGGAGTGTGTCCGGGGCAAAATTGCCCGGGAAAGGACGTTTTCCCGAGACCATTTCATACAGCATTACACCCATTGCATAGATATCCGCGCGTTTGTCAACGTTTTTTGAGTTCTTGAATTGTTCGGGGGGCATGTAGGAGGCGGTACCGAGTGTTACCCCTTCTTTGGTTAGATCCTGATCATCGGTCTGTTCAACTGCGGCAATACCGAAGTCCGCAAGCTTTACTGCGCCTTTACGTGATATCAGGATGTTCCCGGGTTTGATGTCACGATGGATAACCCCGTGATTATGGGCATATTTCAAAGCCTTGCACGCTTCAAGAAATACATAGAGGGACAGAGCTCCGGAAAGGTACCGTCTTTTTTTGAGCAGGACGTCGAGAGACATTCCGTCCACGTATTCAAGAACGATGTAGTGGGAGGATCCTTCCTTGAAGTAGTCAAACAGATGTACAATGTTGGGATCATTAAAATCCAGGAGAATTTGTGCTTCACGTTTGAATCGCTCGGTAATAGCGCTGTTGCCTCGAATTGTCAGTTTTTTTATGATTACGTTTCTTTTGAGCGTAGGGTGCAGTGCCTTGTAGACGGCACCCATTCCGCCTTTTGCTATGAGACTCTGTATCTTGTACTTACCGATTGTTTCAGGATGAGCGGGCACAGTATCCTCCTTTCCCGGGCGCGATGCTGTCTGTTTCCGGGTTGAATGGCCGTTCCGGGGTAATCAGTACGGTGTATTCAAACTCTGGATTGTGAATTTGCACATATCGGTTACCTGCGCGCAACAGGTACCGTTCCGGAACAGGGCGATGCCCTCCAAAATATACACCAGTTTCGGGGGCAGACAGGTATTGGTCAAGCATTTTTTGTACGCTGTTGTGGTCGGCTTCGTCATTATTTGTCCAGGTTAGTCCGTAAATAACGTCGGGGTTCATGCGGGCATTGATCAGTTCGTCTTCCGAAAAAAAGCGTTTGGGTTCGGCATGGGAGGCGAGAAAATTTGCACCGATGGCGAACAGCGGGAGACGTTTTTCAAATATCGAATAGGTAAAAAGGAACTCGTCTCCGTAAAACTTGTGAATATATTCACGAACCATTTCGCCTTCAAACGAGTATTTTCTGAACCGGTGGTTGCCGCTTCCTTCTTCATTCTGGATGTTTTCGTGATTACCCTTGAGAAAATGAAAGTTGTCACTGAATTCGCATTTGCATCGCATTACCAGTTCCATGAGTGTAAGACTTTCATGCATTTCCTCGTCCATGGCACGATGCTTTTTGTATGAGTGCGTGTATTCGTCAAACGCACTATCCCATCGCTTTTTCCCCCGGGCTTCCGCATGAAACCCGTCGCCAAGACAGAGGATCTGGACGGCATCAGTCTCCAGAGCATCCAGGACGGTTGTCTCCGGTGTATATGGCGCAAAAAGAACGTCCATAAAGAAGCTGACACGACCATGCAGGTCCGGGATAAGTATTGTCGGTATGTTTTTTTTGAGCCGAACAAGGCCTCCGGACAATCCGCTCGCGTCAGTCGGGCGTATTTCCGGATCCTCGTGTTCAAGGATGGTTATTGTATCCTCAAGAAGATTCAGATATCCGGCGCGATCCGGAAGAGAATCACGCCGGTACACTGATTTCAGGATATTCCTGAAGTTCATTACTGAATAATTGTTTTATTGACTTCGACAAATTCTTCCGTAATATCCTGGGTTACCTGAGTCAGCAGCGCTTCCTCTTCCTCAGTTCCAAGATCCTCGGTACTGATTGCAATTTTAAAAATAGGTGAGCTCTGCTGGATAGGTCCTTTTTCAAAAGCGACAACCGCGTCTTTTTCAATGTCCCCGGACAAGACGGAATTCTCTGCAACTGCGGAGCTGGGTACGTCAGTACGAAGTCCAATTGATGTGTATTCCGCACGTCTGACACCATCCATCAAGGGGCCGATAGTAATGAGGGATCCGGAATAGGTAAGAACAAGGGCTCCCTTTTCAGTATCTTTTGCGTAAAAATCGACTTCATCGAGGTTGTTTTCCGAAACACCGTCTTCAAAGCACTGTTTTTTTTCGACCCAGGCCGCCGCAAGGGCTTCGAGCGTCTCCTCACCATCCGGCAGGCCGGATGTTTTAGCAATTTGCTTGATGTGGTTCTGAATCAAATCTGACAACGTGTTAAAAGTTTCCATAAAAAAACTCCTTATGGGTGTATAGTGTAACACAAAGACAGATTTTGTCATGACAAGGAGGAAAAAATGAAAAGTAGCGTTTTCCCTGCACTCCCGGAGGAGATTCAAACACAAATCTCGGCATTGCTGGAGAAGGATGGTACAGAAGGACTTGAAGATAAAAAGGAACACTATGCACAAATTTGGCAAACAAAGCATGATTTGTTTGTTTCCCAGATCAGAACCATCGGCATGGAACTGGTTCAGGAACTTGATGCATACGATACTCGTGGCGCAATTCTTCTGACCTATTCAGGTTCACTTATCAGTCTCGGTCCTGTAAAGAATAAAGCACGCTCGCTTGAATACGCGTCAATCAAGTTCAGAAGTGATGTGCCTGATTATGTTCGGGGACAGAGCATCACGCTTAATGGTTCCATTACCTGTGATGCGATTGTAGAGTTTAATGGAAGTCCGCTCAGGAAAACCAGCTCCATTTACCGGATAGCCGTGTGCCCCATGGGAACATCTGAAGCGGACCAGGAGCAGCGTATCCGGGAAGCGACCATTTACCTTACGAATGGATTTATCAAGATCAACCGGACCCAAATGGGTCAAACAAGCGCGGACGTTGACCAGTTTACTGTGAAATCGATTGTTTCCTTCCTGGCCAAGAAGCACGGTATTACTCAGAATGCCGCCCGTGCAATACTTGATGATTATTTGTCGGTTCTTGAGGCAGGTGTCCTGCTCGGAGAACGGGTTGCTGTCGGCAAACTCGGGGCCATGATGCTTAAGCTTCAGGCAGCCAAGAAAGCCCGGGTTATGAAGAATATACAGACCGGAGAAGACATCCTCGTTCCGGCAAAACCGGCCACGCTCGTTCCCAAATTTGTGGTGTCCCGCTCGTTCAAGGAAAAAGGTTCGCTGGTTGATCCCGAATTTGTCGGTCTTGACGTGCCTGATCCGGAGGATGAAGAGGGCGACGAGTAAGCTCTGTCCCCGGGGTGCAAGCTCTGTCCCCGGGGTGCACGCGTTCCGGGCAGATGAAACCGCATAAATCTGCTATAGTACCAGCACTTATGGATATGTCTGATACCTTTGAAGCTCTGTCCCCCGACGCGGTATTGTCCGCCTGCGAGCAAGCTCTGTCCCCAATCGGGTTTGAGCCGGTCGTTACGCCGTATAACAGCTACATCAACCGGGTGTTTGCAGTAAAAAGCGACGACGGAGACCGGTTTATCGCGAAATTCTACCGTCCCGGCCGCTGGTCACGCCCGGCAATCGAAGAGGAACATCAGTTTTTGCTCGATTGCGCCGAAGCGGACCTTTCGGTGGTCGCGCCGCTTTCTCTGGCTGGCGGAACTACGATCGCCGAATCCGGGGGCTTTTTGTTCAGCGTGTATCCCTTCCGGAGCGGACGGACCTTTGACATCAACGGTGAAGACGATTACCGGCGCCTGGGCGCCCTCATCGGTCGTCTTCACGGTGTGTCCCGCCGAAGAGAGGCACCAAACCGGTTGACCCTCCATCCGGTCGATCTCTCCTTGCGGATGTGTGAACGCCTCGCGGCCTCTCCCTCGATGCACCCCGAGTTTGCGCAAGGATTTCTCGATTTGTGTACCGATGTACTCAATGCCCGCTCTGATGAGTTCTCGTCATTTGAGACCATCCGTATCCATGGTGACTGCCATCGGGGAAACATTCTTGACCGCATGGACGACGGGCTGCTCCTCATCGATTTTGACGACATGATGAACGGGCCTGCCATA
>CAZVEL010000397.1:0-5901 GCA_964626305.1 uncultured Treponema sp.
AGAAATTGTCCTTTCCATTACTGATACCCAGATGGAACCGCTCGTTGTCAATTTCGGGCTGCAATTCCGACATCTTGACAACGGATCCGGGAAAAATCCCGTCGCCGTACCGTATACTTGGGAAGGGTTGGGCTTTTTTGTATTCAGCGCCCTGGAAAGCCGTCTTTCAACCATAATTAATATGAAGCTTGCTCCGGCGATTCGGAGCACGGAGAGTACCTATGGTCAGTGAGAATAGAAGATCCCATTACCGTTTTATCCTGGTATTCATGATCGTTCTGTGTGTAATGTCTATTATGCTTACTATCGGTGCGGTCAAAAACACCCGGCAGGTGCATGCATTAGAGACGTATGATGAAATTTATGAAATCAAGAAGATTTTTCTGAAGAATACCGTACAGAATATGATTCGCACCATTGATAACATGTATGTATTCCATGTTCAAACGGGTGAAACCTACCGGAATCGCCTTTTTAACGATATAGATCGGATATTTTCCTATAATCCCGACGTGTTCTCCAAACGCAGTCGGGAACTCCTTCATGATACCAATTACGGTAGCAGTCTGTTCATCAGGTTCGTCGATACCCGCGACAACTCCATACTCTATGAACGGGGCAATCCTGTTGCAGAAGCGGCGGAAACCCGTACGTACGGTCCTTATACCCTGACCATTCAGATCAACAAGTCATGGGTCGATGAAAGCACAATCGCCGCTGTCCGTGAAATAATCTATCAGCAGGAATATGAAAATGGTGGATACATCTGGATAAACGAAGTTCATAACTGGGATGGCGGCCCCGACTATGCAATCCGCCGTATCCACCCCAATCTCCACGATACCGAAGGCACCTTCCTCAGTACTACCACACCCGATGTAGCGGGAAATACCCCCTACCTGACCGAACTCGAGGGTGTACGGGATCATGGTGAAGTTTTTTTTACCTACTTCTTCCGCCGTCCGGATAGTGATGGAAGTGGTGAGAAAATCACCTACGCGACCCTCTATCCCCGATACGACTGGATTGTCGCCATGGGATACTATCTCGACGATGTCCAGGTTTATATTAACAAAGTTGAAGAAGCCAGCGACCGTGTTACCAGTGTAATCGTAGTCATAACCATACTGAGCAACTGCATTCTTTTCATTTTCGCCTTTTTCCTTCTCACGCGCCGGGAAAACCGCTACTTCCTGCGTACTCGTCTGCAAATTACCGAAGAATCCAATATCGACCCCCTGACCGGTACCTTCAACCGCCGGGTCGGAAACGCCTTCCTCGAAGACGCGTTCCGCTCCTGGCGTGAAACCGGCGCCGCGTCCACGCTTTTCATGGTCGATATTGATGATTTTAAACCGGTTAACGACAAATGGGGTCATGCCTGCGGTGACGAAGTACTTAAAACCACTGTACAGGCCATCCGCAACGCCATGCGCGCAAGCGACCGGCTCATCCGCTGGGGGGGCGAAGAATTCCTGATTATCTGTCCCGGGCTTTCTCATGAGGCATCCTTTGATGTCGGCGAAAAATTCAGGGAGGCGGTCATGAATACCCCCACAACTACCTGTAACATTGCGGATGCAGGAGAAATTGCTATAACCGTTTCAATCGGTACCGGATTCTTTACGGAGGGCGACCACGATCCCTATGAAGCCCTGAACCGCTCGGACCGTGCACTTTACGAAGCTAAGAGTTCAGGCAAGAATTGTTTACGATAGTTTTCAACAATTTTGGTAGCAGTAACAAAAAGAAGCAGCCCCGCAGGATAAACCTGCGGAGCTGCTCTGGGCAATACTGGAATCGAACCAGTGACCCCCACGATGTCAACGTGATACTCTAACCAGCTGAGCTAATTGCCCGGTATTCCCCTAAACGGGGCCAGCGACACTATACCGGTTTTCCCCTGTTTGCGTCAAGATGAAATACCTACTATACTTTGAGCATGGAGGAAGCTATGTGTACAGAACCAAAATTCTTAGTTTGTAAGAAATGCGGGAATCTCGTTGGTATGATTCATGATTCAGGCGTCCCGATGATTTGTTGCGGTGAGGAAATGACCGCGCTTACCCCCAATACAGTGGATGCTGCCCAGGAAAAGCATGTTCCGGTAATCACGGTCAGTGGTTCCACGGTAACGGTCAAGATCGGTTCCGTAGAACATCCCATGACGGAAGAACATTATATCCAGTGGGTATACCTCGAAACCAACAAGGGCGGCATGCGCAAATGCTTCAAACCCGGCGACAAACCCGAGGTTTCTTTTGAATTAACTGCGGACGACAAACCCGTTGCAGCGTTCGAATTCTGCAATCTCCATGGATTGTGGAAGGCAGATGTCTGACGAACCGGGAATACCCGTCTCATCATAAACCCGGTACACCATGTACCGGGGTTATACCAATCTCTTGACTTTTTTTTTACGGTTTGTTACTTTGTTTTTACCGATTAACACGCGGCGGTGGTGGAATTGGTAGACACGCCAGCTTGAGGTGCTGGTGCTCGAAAGGGTATGGAAGTTCAAGTCTTCTTCGCCGCACAAACCTTCGCAAGAATCTTGCGGAGGTTTTTTATTGCCCTTTTTCCTGTTGCGTAGTACCTTCGTCATATAAGGGGGATAGCATGTCAGATGATAAGAATCAGTCGGAAACCCGGGACGCAAGCAATCTGCCTCCGTGTACCAAGTCGTTTGATCCGGAGAACCAGCGTCTTCAGGATGAGGATGAACCCTGTGTCGATGGTGAAAACAGGGACAAAGAATAACCTGATGTCAGGGTTTATAGTAAAGTATATCCTGCCGGTCTTCTTCCTTGAGCCCTTTGAGCAAGTGAAGCTCTTGTGATGCTTTCCTGGTCTGAACTGCCCGGTAGGGCACGAGTCCAGTATCTGCGAGCTTGTGATTTATCACAAGCTCGTCTTTTTTTGCCAGCGCCTGCATACGGCAGGCAAGATTTATCCCGTACCCGATATAATCGCGGTATTTGAGCTGTGAAATCTCGGCGGATATTTCGTATTTGAATACCTTGTCACGTACCAGTGCACCGGCAAAGCCCAGCCCTTCGTAGGGCGTAAACAGTTCTTCATTGACAAAATCACGGTAGGTATCAAAAACGAGTAGCGCTTCCTGCACCGTCTTTTCGTTAGTATAATCCCAGATAATGAGTGCACCGTCTCCCAACAATTTGTAATAGGAACAACCGAAGGCAAACTGGTTTACACAGGAGAGAAAATTCGAGGTAAAATCCTTGATGAGGGAAAAAACGTCTTCTTCCCGGTTGTTGCATAAAAAACTGCTGAAGTTCCGCACATCCACCACCAGGACGAGTGCGTCGGGCTCCACCCGGTCAAGGTAAACGTTGTCAAAAATGTCCACCGGCATCTTATGCAATCCCTGGTAGACGGATGTATCCAGTTCGAGCTCTTTTCCTTCAATCGCTTCAAGGTATACCTCCATTCCAAGTACGCTGCTGACAACCGAGGTAATACATTCTTCAGTAGGAAAACATTCAAGCGAACTCCGGTGTACAAATCGTGGTACGGCTTCCTGTCCATCGGCAATAACGAGAATCCGCTCGGGTTCAAAAGAGAGTTGTAAAACTAAGGAGTCCTGCCCGTTATCTGGATCCACGGGGACAGCACGAACCATGCGGTTTTTCAGTGATGCGAACATGTTCAATAGTATAGCACTAAATCTCCAAAATTGTAAAAAGGTCTGTGTGAGATTTCAAATCAGACCGCTGCAGCTCCGGCATCTATACCTTCGATATTTATCGGAATGAACCGGGATTTTTTCCCGGGGAAAAAGGTGCCAAGTGCTTCTTCCAGATTCTCGAGAACAACCGCCCCGGTTTTCTTCGCAAGAGCGCCGAGCATAACCATGTTTGCAATTCTTGCATTACCCAGACGCTCAGCAATTGCCGTGGCTGGAACACGGAGCACTGAAACACGAGCTTCAAGTTCCGCGGAAATGGCGGTATCAGGAACAAGGGATGAATTGACGAGTAAAAGTCCCCCGTCACGGAGATTCCGGGAGCCGGCTTCGAGACTGTCCGCGCTCATCACAACCGAGGAATCAGCTGCCGAAAGCACCGGGCTGGCAATTCTTCCATCAGAGAGAATGCAGTTCGCACGGGCGATTCCGCCGCGCTTTTCTGCGCCATAAAAGGGAAAAAAGGTAACGTCTTTTCCCTGTTTCATTCCAAGCGAAACCCAGATCTGTCCAAGGGAGATGACTCCCTGTCCACCGAAGCCGGAAAACAATGTTTTTTCGGTCATTTCTTCCCTCCCCGGCCGGCGATATCATCCGGCAGTTCATTCTTTATTTCACCGAGCGGAAAGATTGGAACCATTTTCTCTTCAATCCAGGAGAGCGCATCCACCGGGTTCATACCCCAGTTTGTTGCACAGGGAGAAAGCACTTCCACCATGGAAAAACCGACACCGGCAAGCTGTGCGGTAAACGCTTTCTTCAGGTATCCCTTGAGTTTCTGTACGTTCGCCGAGGTTGTGACTGTTCCCCGGGCAAGGTACCGGGTTCCTTCGAGTGTCGCGAGCATCTCGCTTACCCGTATGGGATAGCCCATACCGGCATCTCCGGGATCACGTCCCAGTGGTGCGGTGGCCGCTTTTTGTCCAACAAGCGTGGTCGGTGCCATCTGTCCGCCGGTCATGCCGTATATTGCGTTATTCACAAAAACGGTGGTGAACTTTTCTCCCCGATTTGCCGCATGAATAATCTCGGCGGTTCCGATCGCGGCGAGGTCGCCGTCACCCTGATAACAGATAACCAGGTGATCATTGAGTACCCGCTTTATGCCGGTCGCCGCGGCGGGAGTCCGTCCATGCGCCGGCTGAACCGAGTCAAAATCAAAGTATAAATCCGCCCAGATGGCGCATCCGACCGGATTCGTGATAATCGCCCGGTCACGTAATCCCATCTCGTCGATGAGTTCGCAAATAATCCGGTGAACAACACCATGACCACAACCCGCACAATATTTTGTCTGTACCGGCACCATGCTCTCGGGACGCTTGGCAACTAGTTTCATTTCTTCCCCTCCAGAATTTCACAGGCCTTTGCAAAAACTTCCTCTTCAGTCGGAATAACCCCGCCCGCATGGGGAAGCAGATGAATCGGACTCCGCCCGCCTGTTGTAAGGCGTACATCCTCAACAAGCTGCCCCATACTCATCTCTACCGTTAAAAACGGGATCCCGCGGTCCGCGAGACCGTCCAGCGCTGCATCCGGAAACGGCCACAGGGTAACCGGGCGGAACAGTCCGAGTTTTATACCTTTTTTCCGTGCTATCTGTACCGCACCGAGACAGACCCGTGCGGATGTACCATAGGCTACAAGAACAAGGTCGGCATCGTCACAGGACGTCATTTCGAACCGGACTTCCTGTTCCCGTATTTGTTGGTATCGTTCAAACCGTTTCATGACCAGACCTTCCAGTTCCTCGGGAACCAGATTGATGGAGGTAATATGCCGGGGACTCCGGACTGATCCGTCCGGGGAACGGGTTTTTCCCATCCCGCCGACGGTCCACGACGACTTGTCCAGCAACGTTTCCGCTTTTTTCCGTGGCGGCAGTGTAATGGCTTCCATCATCTGCCCGATAACACCGTCAGCCAGAATCATGGCAGGCATACGCCAGCGGTCGGCAAGATCAAAAGCAAGTGCGGTCAGATCGGCAGCTTCCTGAACCCCGTCCGGAGCCAGAACGATTACATGATAATCGCCGTGGCCGCCACCGCGGGTAGACTGAAAATAATCACTCTGTGCCGGAGCAATGGATCCAAGTCCCGGACCACCGCGTACCACATTTACATACACTAGCGGCAAATCGGCACCGGCAGCATAGGAAATGCCTTCCTGCTTGAGGCTGACACCCGGGCTCGAAG
>CAZVEL010000398.1:0-6839 GCA_964626305.1 uncultured Treponema sp.
TACAAGGACATTCTCTATCAGATCCGGCCCGCGTTCGGCGGAAACATCATCGCGACCATCGTGTCTCCCGATCACCGGCCGCAAATGTCCACCGTCCGGGAAGGCGTCATGAAAATGAACGATCCCGACAAGAGCCGGAAGGCCGAAGTAGTTGAATACACACCGGAGATTCCGGCAGACCTTCAGGCGGCCGAGATCGTAGAACGCCTCCAGCAGGAAAAAAGCGTAGACCTCAAGGGTGCGCAGATTATCGTTGCCGGCGGTATGGGTGTGGGAACCAAAGAAAACTTCGAACTCATCCGCAAGCTGGCACACGCCGTCGGTGGAGAAGTGGGCGGATCCCGCGCCGCGGTAGACGCCGGCTTTGTGAGCTCCGACCATCAGGTTGGGCAGACCGGAACTACCGTACGTCCCAAGCTCTACATCGCCGTCGGTATTTCGGGACAAATCCAGCATCTGGCGGGAATGGCCGAATCGAACCGCATCATTGCGATCAACTCGGATCCCGCCGCGCCGATTTTTTCGTGCGCGCATTATGGAATCGTGGGCGACCTGAATGAGGTTGTCCCCCGGTTTATCGAAGCCTACACATCCTTGAAAAAATAGGGAGCTACCATGCCGAATTTTTATACAGACAACGACGACATCCAGTTCCACATGAAAACGATGAACCTCGACAAGGTTATCTCGTACGTGGAAAACGATTTTGCGGACAAGGGCAAATACGACTACGCGCCCTCAAGCCTTGAAGACGCGAAAGACTCCTACGACCGTATCCTGACCATCATCGGCGACATCTGCGGAAACTACATCGCGCCACGTGCGCCGGAGGTTGACCGCGAAGGCGCCACCTTCAAGGACGGCGAGGTAACTTACGCGAAAGGTACACAAGAAGCGCTCGATATGCTTACCAAAGCCGAAGTGATGGGCATGACCCTGCCGCGCCAATACGGCGGACTCAACTGCCCCATGACCGTGTACATGCTCGCCACCGAGCTGGTCTCACGCGCGGACGCATCCCTCATGAACCTCTTCGGTCTTCAGGAAATCGCGGAAACCATCAACCGCTTCGGCGATGAAGACCAGAAGAAACGCTACCTTCCCCGCTTTTGCCGCGGAGAGGTAACCGCGTCCATGGCGCTCACCGAACCCGACGCGGGAAGTGATCTCCAGGCCGTCATGCTCAGTGCGCACGAAGATGAAAAAGGTCAGTGGCGCCTCAAGGGGGTAAAACGCTTTATCACCAACGGCTGCGGCGAAATCTCCCTCGTGCTCGCCAGAACGGAAGCGGGCTCAACCGATGCCCGCGGACTTTCCATGTTCATCTACGAACGCGAAAAGGGCATGAAAATCCGCCGCATCGAGCATAAACTCGGTATCCATGGATCGCCCACCTGCGAAATCCAGTTCAACGACGCCCCGGCGGAATTGTGCGGAAAACGCCGTATGGGCCTTTTCAAATACGTTATGTCGCTTATGAACGGCGCACGCCTCGGAATTGCAGCCCAGGCTCTCGGCATCGCGGAAGCCGCTTATGCCGAAGCGGACAAGTACGCGAAAGAACGCGTCCAGTTCCGCAAGGCGATCCGCGAGTTTATCCCCGTTTCTGAGTTGCTCACCGACATGCGGGTTAAAATAGAAGCCGGACGCACCCTCATGTACCACACCTGCCGCGTTGTCGACATCAAGAATCATCTTGAACACATCTACGACAACACAGACCGTGCCCGTGAAGTGAAAGACGAATACAAGAAGACATCCGGCCTTGCCGCGCTGCTGACTCCGTCTGTAAAGGCATACAATACCGAAATGTGCAACCAGGTTGCCTACGAGGGTATCCAGATCCACGGCGGAACCGGCTACATGCAGGAATTCAACATTGAACGCCATTACCGCGACGCACGCATCACCAATATCTATGAGGGCACGACCCAGCTCCAGGTTGTCGCCGCGATCGGCGGGGTCATCAAGGGAACTGCCGTTGAACATATCGACGAAATTCTCGCGCAGGCAGACCTCTCCTCTGTAGCTCATCTTGAAAAAGCCGCTCGCGAAATGAAAGACCTTCTTGCAGACGCCGTCCGCTATGTGCACGAAAAGGGTGACGCCCAGTATCAGGACTACCACTCCCGCCGCCTCGTGGAAATGTCCACCAACGGTATTATCTGTGCGCTCATGGCTAACGACGCCGTTCTCTCCGAACGGAAAAAGGATGTTGCAAAATACTTCATTGAAAAAGCACTTCCCGAATGCCGTATGAAGCACGAGCTCATTACCAGCGGAAACGCACTCATGCTAGAAAAAAAGGATCAGCTTCTCCAGGGAAAAAACTGAGCTTTCTTGAATAAGAGGAACGGAGGAGGACGGTAAAGCCGTCCTCCTCTTTTTTTTTCTACCCGGACTTGACAAAACACCCGACTCGACGTAGTTTTAACTAACTGGTTAATTATTCAGGAGGGGCAATGACCCGGGAAATGATCGAAAGCACCAAACAACGCATCCTCGAATCCGCTGCTCATGAATTCGCCTCAAAAGGCTTTGATGGCGCCCGTGTCGACGAAATTGCACGATCCGCCGGGGTAAACAAAGCGCTCATCTATTACTACTACAAGAACAAGGAAGAATTGTTGACCCTGCTTTTCCTTGAAACCCGGGACGCGGTTATCGCGCTCATGAAATCCGGTATCATGCAGAATATTGATTATACCAGACCGGAACAGATAAAGCGCATGATTACCGCATTTCTTGATGTCCTGGAAGAGCGTCAGGACGTTATCCGGGTCATGATCATGGAAACCGCCAAACGAGCTCCCATCAACAAGCTGGTCTTCGACATTCTGGCGGAAATCATTACCCTCATGTTCTCAATTGCGGAAGATCAGCATGTTCAACTTGATCAAAACAAGGGGCATGCCATGATAACCGAGTTTTTTACCGGAATCATGCCTGTTCTCGACTATGTGGCATATCACGAGATCTGGATGGAACGGTTCAATGTACCGGAAGAAATCCTTCGGGATCAGTTCCTTGATTCATTCATGGCAACACACTTCGCGTTCATGTTCAACGGGAGAGAACCCACGTAACAATTATACCAATAACGACAAAGGGTGTTGAACGCCCTTATGTTTGACTAACCGGATAGTTATACTTATTGGAACTAACTAACCGTTTATATAACCGTAGCTGCCAAACAGGGATTTATCTTCCAACAATTTTGGCAGCAGCACACAAGGAGTACGTATGAAGCTGACACAGTATTTTGAAGAAGCCGGCGCATGGGTTGTCAGAAAACGAAAACCCGTTCTCGTCGTCTCGACAATCATCCTTCTCATTTCCATGGCGCTTATCACCCGCCTCGGTGTTGAGACGGACATTGCCGCCCTGCTTCCGGCACATAACCCGGTTGCCGAGCGTTTTACCCGCATCACAGACGATTTTGAAACAACGTCCGTGCTCATTACGGTCATTGAGGGCCCCGACCGGGAACACCTGGTTGCCGCTGCGAAAGCCTGGGAACAGGCACTTCTCTCCGACCCGGAAACCGGGCCGCTCGTCAGATCAATTCAATCAGAAACGGATACAGAATTTCTTGAAACCTGGGGACTCATGCTCCAGGACGAAACGGAACTTGCGGACAGCGAACGTCTGTTCCGTTCCACCCGGCTCCTGCCGCTCCTTCGGAACACCAACGACCTTCTTGAAGAAAAACTCGCGGAAGGTATGGACGAAGACATTGAATCCTCCGGAGGAGATCAGGAAACAGTTCAAATCATGTCCCGTTTCGACCTCTTCTCTGAACTACTTACAGAGGCTTTCCAGGGTGACCCGCAGGAACAGGCAAAGAATCTTGCGGACGTCTGGCGTTTTGGAGAAACATTTATGGTAGATCCTACCGGAGAAACCCTCATTCTTCTCGTTCGCCCGAATTTTACTCTGGGGGACCGGGAAAAACTCTACGCACTGTCTGAAGGAGCCCGACGAATCGCACGGGAGACAAAAGATGAACTCTTCCGGACCGGATTCTCCGGAATTACCTTTTCGTTTACCGGAGACGTTGAAAACGAAGCCGACGAAGAACGTGCCATCAGTTCTGATATCTTCTCCCCTTCGATTCTGGCATTCCTCCTCATTACCGTTCTTTTTCTGGTGTCCATGAGGCGGAAACGCTCCATTCTTTTCGCGCTGGCCTCGCTGGCCGCCGGTATTACGGTTGATCTTGCATTCGCTGCAGTCTCTGTTCAAAAACTCAACATGATAACCAGTTCCTTTGGCGCGCTTCTCATCGGACTGGGAATCGACTTTGGCATTCATATTGTCTCACGTTTTGATGAAGAACGAAGCGCCGGAAAAACTTCCGAGGAAGCTATGCGTGTCGTTTTCACACATGTCGCGGCACCCATCATAATAGGAGGCGGTACGACGGCAATCGCTTTTTTTTCACTCATCTTCTCTCAAACAAGCGCATTCCAGCAATTCGGTCTGGTTTCCGGAATGGGAATTCTCACAACGTTGGCAGCTTCATTCATCCTTCTTCCGGCGCTTCTTTCCACATTCCCGGGAAAACAGACAGAGGCCCCCCGACTACCGCTTGTCTCGTATACCGGTCTTACCCGGCTGGTTGCGAAAACACAACGGATTCCCGCGCTTACTCTTGGAATCCTCCTTGCTTCGGGACTTGTGGCCGTGTTCTTTGTCTCCGGCAATACATTCGAATACGACATGCGCAAGATAGGCCCCCAGGGAACCGCCGCGCAAAGGGCAGAAACGGTTGTTGGAGACCGGTTTGATATCTCTACCTGGCAGCACATGGCCAGCGCGCAAAGCCTGGAAGAAGTTCGTTTTCTTGCTGACGAGTTGAGCGAAACACCTCTCGTAAAACAGGTAGAATCCATTGCAGACTACATCCCTTCCCCGGAAGAACAGGTGGCACGTCTTGCCGTAATTGCACGAATCAGAAATCAAACCGGACGCCAACTGCTCCCGGATGATTTCTACGGAACGCCGGAGACATACTGGAACGAAGAACGAGTAACGGAATTGTCCGATGAGTTACAACGACTCGAATGGAACATGATTGAACTGGGAGACCTGTGCGCCGCATTGCTTGGAGAAGATTCTCTTCCCGTCAGGAAACGAAATGCTATGATCCGGGAAATATTCGGTGCTGACACCGGGAAAGAGGGAAGAGAAGTTTTTCTTCGGGCCCGACAACAACTTGCGTCCATCATTCGGAACAACGAATACACAAAAATCGAACAACTCGATTCTGCGTTTGCCCGTGCCCTAGATGATTCGATAACACGGATGGCGAATATTGAACGCCCTATAACGCTGAATGACATTCCGGAAGATATCAGAAACGATCTGGTAACTCCAGACAGGACACACTTTCTCGCAGTCATCTATGCAGATCCCTCACTTTCATCCGGAGACGCTTTTATCAGGTTTGCAGATGGACTTCAGGAAACAACAGACAAGGCAACCGGTACCCTCATGCTCGGTGTGGAGCTTTCCCGGGAAATACTGGGAGAAGCTTTCAGGGTCGCCCTGCTTGTCATGATCATAGTCATCGTGTTTGTTGCCTCCTCGTTCAGATCAATCCGCATGACCCTGGTCTGCATTGTTCCGCTGAGTACCGGCATACTCTGGTTGTTTGCCCTGTATCCGCTCTTTGGGAAATTCAACATCGTCAACGTTCTTTCACTTCCCCTCATCATAGGAACAGGAATTGATTATTGCGTCCACACAGGAATCTCCTTCAACCCTGTCGATCCCGGAAACGATTCGTTCCGGAAAACGCTCAAGGCCGTGACATTGAGTGCCCTGACCACGGCAATGGGCTTCGGTTCTCTGGCGCTTGTCGGGAAATTCCGCGGAATCGCTGATCTTGGCACAACGTTGTTTATTGGCATTGTCTGCAGCTATGTCGCTGCAGTATTCATGATACCGGCAGCCTTGCTGCTTGGTAATAAAGTCTTTCAAAAGGAGTCTTGAATGAAAACACCAAAAAGAATTTTTAATATTCTGGGATGTCTGCTGATCGCCGGGTACGTCACGGCGCAGAATACTGCCGCATTGGAAATAATCCGTATGGTTGACCGCCATACCCAAAGCGATTCATCGGAACTCTCGTTTACCATGGAAATATTCACTTCGGAAGGAAGTACGCCTCGCGTGTTCTCAATCACCTCGCTGGAAAACCGCGCGGGACATTCCCGCATTGAATTCACGGAACCCCGAACCGTTCAGGGCTTGCGAATCCTTACCCGCGATAATGCCAGCTGGGTTTTCTTTCCCTCAACCGGACGGGTCCGTAAAATAGCATCCGGATCACGGAGTGGCTCCGTACAAGGCGTCGGGGGAGACTTCTCCTACGGCGACCTTGCCAATGATTCATGGGAAGAATCCTACTCATGGACATTGCAAAACGAAGACGCCGACTCCTGGTTTCTGGAAGGAATTAAAACTGACTCCGATGCCGTATATAACCGTGTACAACTCACGGTAAGCAAACAACTGGAAAGAACGGTGTTTGCCCGTTTCGCGCTTGATTCCAAAGGCGGATACTACAAGGAACTGGAACTGAAGAATTATCGTGATTTCGAAGGCAGACTTCGTGCGGAACAAATGATCATGAGAAACACGCAGAAAGGTTCATTCACCATAGTTACGCTTACGGCCGCCCGCTTTGACAGGGTTCTGTCCGACACATTGTTTGATCCGTCCCGGATCGGGCAATAAGGAGGCATGATAAAAATAGTCAACCGGGAGTAGGTAGATTGGGTTATCCTGTCGGGAGTGTGCCGACAGAGGAAGGTTAAAGTTCGTCATTGTTA